>DATHOT010000133.1:0-16902 GCA_035484655.1 Bryobacteraceae bacterium
CGAGCCGATCGTCGTCGACGGCGTCATCTACATCAGCGCTCCACAGTCGCGGGTTTACGCGGTCGACGCAGTTTCGGGAAAAGTCCTGTGGAAGTTCGACCCCCAGGTTCGGCTGGACAGAATGCGGAATTCGTGGGCCGCGCATAGTAATCGAGGACTAGCGGTCTGGGCGGGCAGGGTGTACGTCGGAACCGGCGATTGTCGTCTGGTGGCCATCGATGCCGCCAGCGGAACGAAAACCTGGGAGTCGCCAGTCTGCGATGGAGCGCAAACCGGAGTCACGGGAGCGCCGCACGTCGGCAATGGCAAAGTGTTCATCGGCTACAACGGCTCGGATACGGGCGTGCGTGGATCGCTGGTTGCGTTCGATGCTTCGACCGGCAAGGAAGCCTGGCGCTTCTGGACTGTTCCCGGAAATCCGGCGAAGGGATTCGAATCCAAAGCGCTCGAAATGGCCGCCAAGACATGGTCGGGCGATGCTTGGTGGGAGATCGGCGGCGGCGATGTTTGGGACCCGATCACCTATGACCCGATGACCGGATTCGTAATTTTCGGTACGGCCGGGGCTGAACCGGAATCGCTTTTCGGCGACAAGGCCGACAGGAAAGTCGGGGGCGACAGACTCTTTTCTGGAAGCGTGATCGCTGTGAAAGCGTCCACGGGCGATTATGTCTGGCATTACCAGACCAGCGCGCCGGATCTCCATACCGAAAACATGCATATCCTGATTGCCGAAGCGAGCATCGCCGGCGCGAAGCGGCGCGTAGCGATCACCGCGCCGAAAAACGGATTTGTCTACGTGCTCGACGTCAAGACCGGGCAATTGCTCGAAGCCAAGCCAATCGCCAGAGTGTCGTGGGCGAGTTCTATCGATCTCAAGACTGGCCGGGCAGTAGAAATACCTCGGCCGGCAACCGGCCGCCGTCCGCCCAGCGGCGGTCACAACTGGTGGCCTATGAGCTACAGTCCGCTCACCGGTCTGGTCTATCTTCCAACACATGATCCGAAGGAACATCCCTTGGCGCCGGACGAGTTTTCAGAAGAAGGGAAGCTGGTGGCCTGGGATCCGGCCGAGCAATCGATTCACTGGACAGTAGAGGAGTCGATCGCCACCAACAGCGCTGTGCTGTCAACTGCCGGCAATCTGGTTTTTCAAGGCCAGGGCACCGGCGAATTTGCGGCCTACTCCGCCGACACGGGGCATAAGGTGTGGTCGATCAAGACCGGCTCGGCCATTCACTCGGTACCCGTCAGCTTTGCCGTCCGAGGCGAGCAGTATATTCTCGTCCCGGTTGGGTGGGGTTCTGGATCGAGACTGTTCAGCCGCGGTAGCTCCATGGCGACGCCCGAAGCGAAAAGAGGACCGGCGCGCCTGCTGGCTTTCAAACTGGGAGCGAAGACGCCCTTTCCGTTAGTCAGCGCCAGGATACCGCCGGTTCCGCGGCCACCCGATCAAACCTTTAGCAAGGAGACGATTCAGTTAGGCGCATCGCTTTTCAGCAAACACATTTGCTTCGATTGTCATGGCCCGGGCGCGGACGGTAGCGGCGCCTTTACAGAAGATGGGGCAATACCCGACCTGCGCTACTTGCCCACCGAGTCTCATCGCCTGTGGGATGCCACAGTCCTGGGTGGAAGTCATCAGAAGAATGGCATGCCGGGCTTTGGAAACCCACCGGGCTTTCCGATCGTAATGCGAAAAATGACGGCGCAGGAGTCCGAGGCGATCCACGCTTATGTGATCGAGCAATCGTGGAAGGCTTACAACGCGGAACAAAACAATGCTCATCAGTGACGGCTGAGGCCGCCTCTTTAAATGTAGGCCTTGAGCGGATGATGAGTCATGCTCTTGGTCTCGAGCGACGTCAGAATCATTCCCGGATGAATCGGCGTGCGCCGCAAATAGTCATGGCCGACAGCATCGGCGAGGGCGCAGAAAATCGCCGCCGCTCCGGCCGATACCGCCACTTCCCCAACACCTTTTGCTCCTACCGGCGTCTGCGGATCGGGTAGATTCACCGCGTCCCACTGCATGTCCAGCGGGATGTCGAGTATGGTCGGCGGCTTGGTGTGATGAAAGCGGCGCGCGACCGCTTGCCCGTATTGCGGATCGTAAATCAGACTCTGGGAGCGCACATGCCCCAGGCCCTGGATGGCGCCCCCATGCAACTGGCCGCCCAGCGCGCGAGGATGCATCACCGTGCCGACATCTCCGACAGCCAGGTAATCGAGCACGACGTATTTGCCGGTCTCGATATCCACTTCCACGTCCGCGAATCCAGCCACGAACGAAAAGGTCGTGCCTTTATGCGGGAATTCGTCCTTGGCGACGCCCACCAGTCCTTGCCCGGCCAGCGCCGCCGTCGACGCCTTGGTCATCGCGTTCACTTGTTTGGGCGCTTCGTGCCCATCGTACTTGCCACCCAACTGGATCGCATACTCGGCCGCCTTCCCCACCGACATTCCGCCGCCCGCGTTGCCGCGAGGATAGACTCGCCCGTTGCCCACGTCATAATGCTCGGGTTGGCCGCCCAGCTTCTTAGCCGCAATTTCTTGAAGCTTGGCCTTGGCGTCCAGCGCCGCCGCATGGTTGGCTCGGCTATGTGCGTGAGTGGTCTGACTGCCGTCCTGCGTCGAGCTCCACGGCACACTCTTGGCCGTGCTGCCCCACACAACCTCGACCTGCTCCCATGGCATTCCCAATGCTTCGGCCGCGACTCGCGCCGTATCCGATACCGAATGAGTCCCCAGATTTCCGATGCCCTGGTGCACATACAGCTTGCCATCCGGCTTGATCACCAGCAGACCGTCAAACCCGTTGCTGCCCGAGAAGAAAGCTCCAACAGCTACCGATACGCCACGTACCTTGGTGCCGCTGCGCTGGCCGCTGCGCTTCTTGCGCTCGTCCCACTTGAACAGTTCGGCGCCCCGGTCCAGAACCTCTCGCACCTTGGCGCTAGTAGCGGTGTCTTGCGGCTGGCCTTTCTTTTCCGGGAAACCCCAGGGCGAGTTGTCGACGGGCGCATTGATCTTCCGAATTTGCACCCGATCGATGCCAAGCTGCGCTGCCGCCTTGTCCATCAACGGCTCGAACATGGCCACCGCTTGCAAACCGCCCGGACACCGCTGCGACGTGCGCGGAGCGGTATTGGTCGCCACCGAAAGAGCACGGAGGCGGACCGCTTGCGGCTGATACAGCAGCGATGCGATCATGGACGCAATCTGCGCGTCGCCTTGCTGCGTGTAAGGGCCCGCATCCTCGATGATGAGCAGATCCATCGCGGTCATTCGACCATCTTTGCGAAATCCCAGCTTGGCGCGCGCCTGGAAACCCGGCCTCACCCGCCCGATGAAGGATTCCTCTTCCCGCGAAATCCGCATCATGACCGGCCGGTTGGTTTTCTTCGAAAGCAGCGCCGGAACGGCCATGATCTGCGAGCCAGTGATCTTGCCTCCGAATCCGCCGCCGCAATACTCACCTACGAAATTCACCTGCGATTCCGGTATTCCTACCCATCGCGCCACAGCCGCAACACTCTGGGCCAAACTTTGCGTCGACCCGTACAGGTACAGCTTTCCGTTCTGCCAATATGCCATCGCCGAGCGCGGCTCGAGCGGTGCATGGCTGGTGGACTGTTGGAACAGCGTCTCGTCCATGATGTAGTCGGCCGCTTTGAACGCGGCGTCGATGTCGCCAAAGGACGCTTCCTCGCCCACTTCCCCGCCCCACGGCAGCCGCCCCTTGCCAACTTCATCGAAGTCCTTGGCCGTCCACTTGATGGTTTTGATTTTCGTGTTCTGATAAAAGACATTGCCGTCGGCACGGGCATTCCGCCCGTTTGGACGCAAGCTGTCCAGCGGATCGATGACGAAGGGGAGCGGCTCGAAATTCACTTCCACCTTCTCGATCGCCTCCGCCGCGGTCCATTCGTCCACAGCCGCGATGGCGAAAATCGGCTCACCAGCATACAGCGGTTCGTTGGTCAGAGCAAGTTCCGGCCGCCCGATCGGAGTTGGATCTTCCGGTCCAGGCTTAGCGTTAGGCACCTCGTCAGCCGTGAGGATCGCAACTACGCCCGGCATCGCCAGCGCCTTCGACGCATCGAGCCGGCGGATGCGCGCGTGCGGCATCGGACTCAGCGCCAGCTTGGCAAATAGCATCCCGTCCGCGCGAAAGTCCTCGGCGTATTTGGACTGCCCCAGCACTTTCGCCACGATGTCAGGCGTTTGATAATCGTGCCCGATCAGTTTGTAGTTGGAACCTTTGGTTGTAGACATGTTACACGCTCTCCATCGAATGGGCGGCCCGCAGCATGGATCGCAAAATCTTGTTGTAGTCGCAGCAGCGGCATAGATTGCCCGAAATCCCGTGCGCCAGTTCCGTGCGCGTCGGTTTCGGGTTGGTTTTAAGGTAGCCGACCGTCGCCATAATAAACCCCGACATGCAGAAGGCACACTGGAATCCCTGTTCATCCACCACCGCTTGTTGCACCGGATGCAGCTTGCCGTTAGGCTCCGCCAAGCCTTCGATGGTCGTCACTTTACTCTGCCGGACTGTATGTGTGAGGACGGAACATGAATATCTCGGCACGTCGTCGATCAGCACAGTGCACGCGCCGCACTCCGCGCGATCGCAGCCGAGTTTGGTTCCCGTGAGCCCCAGCTTGTAGCGCAGCGTCATCGCCAGACTTTCCTGCTTCAACACGTCCACTCGACGCATCTGCCCGTTTACATTTAGGGTCACCAGGCGCTCCACTGACCCGGCTGCGGGCGCCGCCCAGGAAGTTTCCCGAAACAAATAGCTGGCTGACGCCGCTACAGCGCCCCCAGCGATGATGCTCTTGATGAACTGCCGTCTGGCAAGCAAGCGCTGAGATTCCTGTTCCGGCATACCCTACCTCCTCTGCGTCAAAGATCTTTCAATATCGCAGATTAGTTAATTGTATCCCCCGTTGGAGCACAGAGGCGTGGCGGTAGTGTCGGGCTTGTTGGCATAGAGCCCCGGCTTGTTGGACGAAACTTTGCGATTTGGTGGACCTGGCCGGGTTCGAACCGACGACCTCTTCCATGCCATTTAGGAAATATCAATCACTTTCAGGCATTTCCACCAGAAACAAAAGACTTAGCACGAGACCCCGTGGACTCCGGTGGACGCCACGGGGGCGGCTTTTCGGCGTCTGGACTCCACGCGGACTCCAGGACTCCACAAGTGGCTGGCACGTGGCGTGCTTTCCTGCGCGCGCGGTTGCAGGCCGCTCTATTTGTTGTCTGCCGAAGGAGACAACAATCGGATTCCATATAAGGAGGATGCCCATGTGGGATGCAAGAGGCAGGAAACTCGAATCAATTCGGGGGAGACGAAGCAGTTGTGTGGCGCGGCGGTTCGATTTCTTTTACTGCACCACCGCTGTCTGCTTCTCGCCAACGCTGGCCAGGCGCTCCTGGATCAGTCGCGTGAGTTCTTCCTGGCGGGTCAGTTGGATCTTCGTGTATTCCTCGGTCATGCGGACGGTGCTGTGGCCGGCGATCTTTGACGCCTCAATGCTCGACGTCCGCCCGCTTTAGAGCTTGCCGTACGCCGGAATCCCACAGCGGGAGGCCGCTGCCGTCCGTCCGGACGAAGACCCAGTTGTCCGCTTTCGCGTTATCCGCCACGGCCTTCGCGCGGTAGCGGTCGCCCAGGTATCCCAACGTGAGCGGTCGTTTGCTGGTCTTCGACTTCGGATCGTCTATGTCGCCGCGCCAATAGCGCTGCGCGATGCGTAGGATACCAGTCTGGAGATCCACGTGGCACCACTTGAGCCCCAGAATTTCGGAGATCGGCACCGGTGGCGATTGCGGTTTCAAGCACGAGCAGGTTCGGATCGCTCAGCCGCGCCAGCACCTTTACGGTCTCCTCTTCCGTCAGAATCCGTTCGGGCCTCACACTCCACTTCTCCCCGATCTTGACGCGGGAAATCGGATTGCGCCGTCCCTCGGGCCAGTAGCCCCATTCCTCGGCTTTGGTGTAAATGCCGGACATTATGCCGCGCAGGTCTTTCATCATGTGCCAGGAGTCGCAGGTCTTGAAAAGCCACTGCTGAACCTCATCGGGTTTGATCTCGCACAAACGCCGGTCGCCCCACTGTGGGACGATGCGCTGCTCGAGGTGGATGATGTACTTGTCGCGCGTCGGCTTCGCCAGCAGGAATCGCCCGGCGGCTTCCGCTTCAACGTGCGCGGCCCTGTATTTTTCGACCATCTTGCTGAACAGAGCCAATCCGTCAACGACCTTCTCCTGAATGGTGGGCCTGTTGATCGTCGCTACGAATTTGTCGCGCGCAACTTCCGCCTGCTTCTTCGAGAGCCTATCGTCGCCCTTGCTCGGGCCGACGTTGTGGAACTTCGAAACGACTCGGATCGATCTTCCAGACAAGGCATTACGCTGCTACGGGTAAAGCCGGCTTAACCAGGCTATACGAGGATCACGACTTAGATGACAGCTCGCGAGCTTCAACCCGGTAGCGGTATTTGTCAATGCGCAAGCTCTTGATCTTGTATTCCAGTGTCGTCCTCGGAACTCCCAGCCTCCTGGCAGCTCCATCCGGACCCGAAGTGCGGCCACGGGTTTCCGCAAGCGCTGCTTCTATGAGTTCTCGTTCCCGGCTAATCAGAGACGGCTGCAGGCCGATCAAAGGCTCAAGTTCCGGCTGCAACCACGCCTTTTCCACAAAAAACGTGTCCGAGTCGCAAAGGATCATGGCTCGTTCGATGACATTTTGAAGCTCCCGGACATTGCCAGGCCAGTGATAGCCCTCTAGAAGCTCCACTGTGCGCTTTTCTACCCTTCGAATCCTTTTGCCCTCTTTAGCAGCGTAGCGTTCGATGAAATACTTGGCGAGCAATATAATGTCTTCCGCGCGCTCGCGCAGAGGCGGGACATGGATTGGAAAGACGTTCAACCGATAGAACAGATCCAGACGAAACTTCCCGGAACGAACTGCCGCTGGCAGATCGCAGTTTGTAGCGGCAATTACCCGCACGTCGACTGGAATGCTTTGAGTGCCTCCAACGCGCTCGAACTCGCGTTCCTGAAGCACGCGCAACAAGGCAACCTGGGTTTCGCTCGGCATCTCTCCGATCTCATCGAGAAACATCGTCCCGTGGTTCGCCACTTCGAAGCGCCCGGCATGGCGCTGGTTGGCGCCGGTGAAGGCGCCTCTCTCGTAGCCGAAGAGCTCGGCCGCAATCAGCGACGGGGGAGTGACAGCGCAATTCATTTTTGTGAAAACCGACCGGGATCTGCGCGATCTCTTGTGAATCGCGCGAGCGATCAACTCTTTTCCCGTGCCACTCTCGCCGGTGATCAGAACAGTGGCATCGCAAGGACCAACTCTCATCACCTGCGTGGTCACGCGGCAGATCGCCTCGGAAGAACCGACCATCTCCTCGAACATGGACGTCGACAGAACTTCGTCGCGAAGGTCCAGCTTTCCCTCGTCCAGCTCCCAGATTTTCGCCAACGGCGCATCCTCGATTTCAATGGGTACGCTCTGGTTGACTGCGAGCGCTTCTCCTAGCCAGCTTGTGTGTGCCGCCATACCTGATTCCTTTCGTCCGCTATATTTTTGACGATCACGTGTCCAGGCTCTGCTTGGATAACTTCCACGTTTTTGACTCGTGATCCCTCAAGCGGCTCGACCGAGCAGGTCGCCGCTTGGCGCTTGAATCTCTTCAAGATTGCCGTCTAAGGCTTCCTGGCACCGTATACAGAATTGAGCCCACGGCACGGCGGCAAGCCGTTTCGGGTGGATGTTTTCACCACACCCCTGGCATATCCCGAAGCTGCCGTGCTCGATAAGGCGAAGGGCCGCGCGAGCGTTTCGGAGTTGGTTAAATTCACGATCGAGGTTACAAACTGCGAGTGCGCGTTGTGAAGCCGCCTCGATCTCGTCCAGTTGATCGGCGCTCCGCTCAACCGCGATCCCCTCGCGGTGGCGAGTGAAGCGCTCCAGTTCAGCCACCTTTGCCGTTAGAATCCCTCGAAAGCGGTTCGCTTCAATCTTGGTCATTAGTCTCTCCTCTAACTCATGAACTGATTGTGGAACCTTTCCCGTCGGCCACCAACCCGAATTCGAGCCGGACAGTTGCCTGCATAGTTAAGCGAAGAGTAACTCTTTAGGGGGAATTGAGCGTATCCCGAATCAGGCGGTTTCTTCCGATCAGGCGGGCATCGACGGAGAAAGCTCCAGGCCGGAGCATCGCCACGCGGCGCCAATTGTCCCGATTTAGACGGAGTCGTCGTGCGTTTCGCTGCGATCCCCGATATCGAAGACCTTTCTTCCGAAACGGCGAGCGTCAATCGACCATGCGCCGGGTCCGAGCATTGCCACGCTGGCGCTCAGCGCGGCTAATAGAATGTGGATCCACTGTTCACCGGTCGGCAAGCCGGCTGAGATAGCGATCCACAGCTCGTAGATTGCAATCACCACTGCTGTAAACTGTGTCCACAACCCAGAAAGCAGGACCAACGCCGCCATTCCTGTGACCACGTCCGATAAAACTCCCGATAAAACGAAGGTGGCACCCGCGATCGAGCGATACAGGTCTGCTACTGCCCAATAGATTAAGGGCAAGCTCACGCTAGCACGTAGTAGCAAGAGACCGGAGCCCGGCCAGCCATCGGGAAAGGTTGAGAATCGACGCTGCAGAGGTTCCCTTTTTGATCGTACGCAGTCGCACGATGTTTCGGTACCCTGCAAAGATAATTCCGCACCCCTCTTTTGAGGCTAAAGGTCGCGAGGCTAAAGTCCGATGATTCCGCGCTTTAGCCCGATCGTCACGGCGTGCGTCCGGTCATTGGCGCCGAGCTTGGCCAGAATGCTTCTGACGTAGCTTTTGACACTCTCCTCGCTGACGGAAAGCTGAGCCGCGATTTCCTTGTTGGCGTTCCCGCCCGCAATCAGTGTCAGTACGCTGATTTCCTTTGGGCTCAACGCACTATCGGTGACATGTTCGGCGAGGGCCGCCCCAACTTCAGGACTCAGGCGCTTTTGCCCGGCGTGTACCGCCCGAATCGTGTCCAGCAGCTCCTTTCGCAAGGAACCTTTCAGCAGATACGCCTGCGCGCCGGCCTTTAGCGCGCGGACCACTTGGGCGTCGCCCTCATAGGTCGTCAATACAATGATCCGCGCCTCTGGAAACTCTTCGCGAATCGAGCCGATCGCGTCGATGCCGTTCATGTTCGGCATCTGCAGGTCCATCAGCGTAACATCGGGCTGATGCTTGCGGTACTGTTCCACCGCCTCCTGCCCATCGGACGCTTCCGCGATCAGGTTCATATCAGGCTGCGTCGCGATCAGGCGAACGATACCGTCGCGGACAATCGGGTGGTCGTCTACGCTGAGGAGCCGGATCACAAGCTCACCCTGTCTTTCGGTGAAATAGCCGCCAGCCTGGCGCGCCGGATGTTTTATTGTAAGCAATCGAGCCTTTGACGCTCAATTCGATTTCGGTCCCGGCTTCCGGCACGCTCGAAATGGTCAACTGCGAGCCAATTTGCTTCGCACGCTCCCGCATACCCGTCAAACCGAAGTGTCCGGAGCGGCCTCCGTCCAGCACTTTCGGAGGGATCCCTGTGCCGTCATCTCGAATCCGCAAACGGAACAGCCGCTCGCCGAACGTGATTTCCGCTTCAATATGGATTGCGCCGGAGTGCGCGAAAGCGTTTCGCAGCGCCTCACGAGCAATGCGATAGATCTCATCTCGAATGATCGGCTGCAGCTCCCGCCCGGGGCCCTCTATCACCAAACGGAAGCTCGCGATATGACCGGTTGCCAACTCTTGCCCCAAGGCGCGCAATGCCCCCGCCAGGTCATTCATATTTGCGGTAGGCGAGCGTAAATCGTGCACGGCATTCCGCGCTTCCACGATCGTCTGGTCCCCGGTTTCCAGGGTCTCCTCCAGTTCTTGCTTTGCCTTTCCTGGAGGAAGCATCTCGTCTACTACCTGAAGACGGAGCATCAATCCCTGAAAACTCTGCAACAGCGTGTCATGCAGGTCGCGCGCGACACGCACGCGCTCATTGACACGCCCTTCCATGTGCGCGTTGAATTCCCGGGCGACCTGATAGAGCCGATACCGGTACAGCATCCAGAGCAATGCGAAAAAAGCCCCCACGCACGACAGCAAAAACCAGGTGGTCTGATAGTAGGCCGGAGCGATGGAGAAATCCAGGAAATCGCCAGCCTCATTCCACACACCGCTGTTATTCGAGGCCATGACGCGGAAACGATAGTTGCGGGGCTTGAGATTCGTATACTGCGCCTCGCGTTCATTGACCACCTCTTTCCAATCCGGGTCCTGGCCCTCCAGCTTGTAACGGAAATGGACTTTCTCCGGCGCGGCAAGGCTCAGCGCCGTGTAACGGATCGTGACATCGCGGACCAGAGCCGGCAGGCGCCATTCATGGGATGCATCCCAAAGCTTGCCATCCACCTTCATTTCCTCGATGTGCAAGGGCGGCGGGAGTTTGTTGAAGGGAAGGTGATGCGGATCGACGACTTGCACGCCGCCTCCCGATGTCACAAACCACAGTCTGCCATCAGTGGCCTTCGCGATCCGCGGACCGTAGCCGCTGATGCTTCCAGCGCTGAGGCTCACTCCGTCGGAATTGTCGAAGAGATTCGCCTGCATCGTGCGGCTCGGGTCAGCAACCCATCGATCCCACTCGGCCCGCGCAACGCGCATTAGCCCGCACGCCGTGAACAACCAGAACGAATGTTCGTCGTCCTCCATCGTCCAGTGGACGGTATCGCAGGGCAATCCGTTCTTGCTGGTGAATGTAGTAACGCGCCGATCTTTAATGCGGCTGAGTCCGTGCTCGGTTGCGGCCCAAAGAGTACCGTCCGAATCGAGTTGAAGGCCTAAGATCATGCCGTCTCCCAGCCCATTACCGGCCGAGTACGATTCACGGGTCTGACCTCCCTCGAAATAGGCTACACCGCCACCACTGAAGCCGAATCCGAGCCACAGCCCGCCTTGTTCCCGGGCGGGAAGTAGATTTGTAACGATTTCCTTATGGCCCAACCGGGACCGCGGGATCTGCTCGACAACGCGCTCGTCTCGCAAGTGCAGAAGACCCTGGTCCTCGGCAAGCCAGAGATTGCCGGCATGGTCCCCTGTGATGGAATGCACCTGTCCCCCAGTGACGGCACCTA
Organism: Bryobacteraceae bacterium; assembly: GCA_035484655.1. GTDB lineage: Bacteria > Acidobacteriota > Terriglobia > Bryobacterales > Bryobacteraceae > Palsa-89. The sequence continues at coordinate 11,199 of DATHOT010000133.1, forward strand.
CGCGCGCAAATCTGCCTTCCTCGAAGTAGCTAAGTCCGCGACGTGTGAACGCCCAGACCCGCCCGCGATCATCCTGAAAAAGGGACTGCGGGGTGTCATCCGGGAGTCCGCTTCCCTTGCGAAAAGTCGTAATTTGCCCGTGTTTCCACCTATTCAAACCATCCCGGCTGCCAACCCAAACGCTTCCGTCCCTCGCCGCGATCACGGACCACGTAGCGTCGGTCGACAAACCTTGCTTTACAGAAACCGTAGAGACCGTGAAATCCCGGAAGCGGTCGAGTCCCCCGGCGGTGGCTACCCAAACATTGCCTTCGCGATCCTCGAACAGACCGTTAATGAGGTCACCCGAAAGTCCGTCGAATCGCGGAAAGACATCTGTCCGGCCCTGGTGTACGTGTAACAGCCCGCGGTCGAGCGTTCCAATCCACAGGCCGCCATCGCGATCCCGGAGCAGTCTTTGGGCTTTGATGGCCTTCCCATCGCCGCGTATGGGATAAGGCTCCGGTCTTCCCTTAACGAGCTTTCTGATTCCGCCACCCATCGCGATCAGCAGTTGTCCGTCTTCACTCTTATTCAGATCATTGACTTCCGCTAGCGGCATCGGATAACGCTTTGGCGGGCCAGGCCTCCAGCGCAATAGAACGGTGCCCGCGCCTGCCCAAAGATTTTCGTCTTCCTCATACAAAGATCCAACACCGAGGCCGAGGCTGCCATCCTGGCCGTAACACCGTGTTCCCCCTCCTCGGATCGCACAGAGCCGGCCAGTGGGAAATGCCGAACCGCCAGCCCATACCGTTCCCTCATGGTCCTCAATAAGCGACAACACATGCTGGGAACTAAGGTCCGGGTACCGGGTCAGCCTGGCGCCGTTCCAACTCACAAGCCCCGCATAAGTGCCGATCCAAAGAGTACCATCGCGTGCGGCGAGCAGCCTGCTAATCCGGCCACTAGGGAGCTTCTCAGCCCCCGGCGGCGCCCATTGAACAGCGCGAACGCCATCGAAGCGAAGCAAACCAAGTTCGGTGCCGAGCCAGAGGTAGCCGTCAGGCGTCTGGGCAATTGCGTTAATGGCCCCTTTGAAAAAGCCATCGCGGACCGTCCACGCGGTGTGCGCGTATTGATTGATGTCGAGTGAAGAGTTTAAGGCGAAAGCACAAGGGCAGGCCGCCAGGACGAGGCCTAGCGCGATAGCCGTGGATGGTTTACGGTCCGCTCTCTCCACGCAGGCACAATTATCTCTTACCCATTCAGTTTGCACCCGATTCGGCCCGGCGGCGTCCCTTTTCCAGTACCCGATCGATAGAAAAACCTCACTCTTTTGAGGCTACCTCTCAAATGCTTGCCGGCGTTATAGTGCACCTAAGAGGCTCAACCGACTTGACCGCTCGCTGGCGAGTCCGTATAAACAAGTTTTTCACACTCGCCCCGCGCGCGGCCGAGAAAGGTGCTCCTATGCTCGCATTGAGAAACAGAGCCGCGACCGCCTGCTCGTGCTTCACCCGGGTTAGAAAGCGGTTGCTTGCCCTGACCCTCCTATCCGCAGCGCCCCTGCTGGCGCAGAACGCCGAACTCTCCGGCCTGATTACCGATCCCTCCGGCCTCGCGGTGTCGGGCGCAAGGGTAGTCGTGCAGAGTTCGGACACCGGCGCAACCCGCACCGTCTCCTCAAACCAGCGAGGTGAGTACAGCGTGCCAGCCCTGCTGCCGGGCCCATACAACATCACAGTAGAGGCAAACGGCTTTAAAACAGTCCAGCAGAATGGCCTCGTGGTCGAAGTGAACCAGCGGGCACGATTGGATTTTGCGCTCACCGTCGGCAGCACCACAGAAACCATCACGGTGCAGGGGAGCGCGCCGCTCCTCAACGCCTCAGATGCATCGGTGAGTACCTTGATCGCCAACCACTTTGTGGAAAACCTGCCATTAAACGGACGGAGCTTCAGCTCCCTCATCGACCTGACGCCGGGAGTAGTCCTGACGCCGTCCAATACCTTCGAGCAGGGCCAGTTCAGCGTGAACGGCCAGCATCCGGATGCAAATTACTTCCTGGTAGATGGAGTAAGCGCCAATTTGGGAACTGCAGGGAGCGGCATCACGTTGGGTCAGGGCGGAGCCGGCCAGCTTCCGGCCACCAGCGCGTTCGGAGGGACCAGCAACCTGGTGTCCCTGGATGCCCTGGAGGAGTTCCGGATTCAGACTTCGACCTTCGCGCCGGAATACGGTCGTACTCCGGGCGCTCAGATATCGGTGGTCACAAAATCCGGCACGAACGCCGTTCACGGTACCGCATTCGAGTACTTCCGCAATGACAAGCTGGATGCCAACGATTGGTTCGCTAACGCCAACGGTCTGGCGAGGACCGAACTGCGGCAAAACGATTTCGGCGGCGTCCTGGGTGGGCCGATCGTCAAAGACAAACTGTTCTTCTTCGGTTCTTATGAGGGGCTGAGGGTGCGCCAGCCTAAGGTTGCGGACACGTTCGTGCCCTCCCTGGCCACGCGCCACAATGCGCCTGCAGCCGTTCAGCCGCTGCTCAATGCCTACCCCTTACCGAACGGACGTGACCTAGGCAACGGAACAGCCGCGTTATCGGCCAGCTACTCCGATCCGTCCACCCTGAATTCTTCCGGCATCCGCATCGATTATGTACCGTGGCGACGAGTAGCTATTTTCGGAAGGTATAGCGACGCCCCGTCGAGCCTCGATCTGCGTGCCCCTGGCGGTTATGAACCTAGCAACGTTTCGGATGTAAAGTACCGGACCCAGAGCTTGACAATTGGAAGCACCCAGTCCCTTACGCCCCGGCTGACTAACGAGTTCCACTTCAATTACAGCCGAAGTCGAGGGAGCGACCTCTTTACGCTTGACAGTTTCGAAGGGGCAGTGCCTCCTCCGGATTCAGTGCTCTATACAGCGTTTGCTTCTCCGCGGAACTCGAGTTTTGAATTCTATCCCGGTGCTGGACTTGAATTCCTCACCGGCAAGTTGGGGGACAACTTGCAGCAACAGATCAACGTGACGGACAACTTCTCCCGTATTATTGGCGCACACCAGATGAAGTTCGGGCTGGATTATCGCCGGTTGAGCCCGGACGCTGGTCTCGTGCCCTATCAGGTGCAATATATCTTCCGTTCATTGTCAAATGTTCTAGCCAACACGGTTCCGACCGCCTATGTCCTTTCGAGGACCGCCGACGTGCGACTGCTCTTCACAAACTGGAGCCTGTTCGCTCAGGACTCATGGAAGGCCACGCGCACATTGACGATCACTTATGGCCTGCGGTGGGAGTACAACGCCGCTCCCTCATCACCCAATGGCACTCTTCCGTTTACCGTCACGCAAGTGAATAATTTCGCCACTATGACATTGGGCCCACCGGGCACGCCCTTATGGCATGCACAAAAAGACGATTTCGCTCCGCGGCTCGGCATTGCCTGGCAGCCGCTCCCGAATCTGGTTCTGAGGGCCGGCGCCGGTATCTTTTATGACCTCGGATATTCCGCCGTGGCCGATGGGGCGAGCGCGTTCCCATTCGTTCAGTCGAAGAATATTTCCAATACCTCATTTCCGCTGAGCGCTGCCCAGACCGCGCCGCCCCCCTTCACGACGACTCCCCCTGTTAACTACCTTGCGGTGGTAGACCCAAATCACGTATTGCCGAGAACGTATGAATGGACTGCGGCGATGGAGAGGACTTTTGGAAACGCCGATGTCCTCTCCGTCACCTACCTCGGCGCTGCGGGCCGCAAGCTGATGCGGCAGGACGTTTACATAGCGCCGAATACCGAGTTCACCGGCGAGTTTGATTTGATGAGGAACGACGCGGACTCCAGCTATAACGCGTTCCAAATTCAGTACCGCCATCGCCTCGCTCACGGACTACAGACATTGCTCTCATATACCTGGGCGCATTCGATCGACGATGCTTCCTCTGACGCCTATTTCGTGAATTTGCCTGGGAGCGACGCGCCTCTGTCTCAGGAGCGTGGTTCGTCCGACTATGACATCCGTCACACGTTCTCAGGCGCCGTTTCGTATAACATACCCGCGCCAGGCGGTGGAATCTGGAAGGCGATCTTTGGAAACTGGTCGACGGATTCGATCGTGTACGCTCGATCTGCGCCCCCGGTGAATGTGGTCACCGGGCTAGACCCCTTCAATACCGAGGTCTTGTCAGGAGCCTGGGGCGCGACGCGCCCGAATCTGGTTTCCGGAGTGCCGCTCTGGATTTCAGATCCGAACGCAGCCGGCGGAAAAAGAATCAATAGGGCGGAGTTCACGGTACCGACCGGACCGGTCCAAGGAAATCTGGGACGCAACGCCCTGCGCGGATTCGGCACTACGCAGGTCGATTTAACCGTGCGCAGGCAGTTCAAACTCCACGAGCGGCTAGCTCTTCAGGCGCGCGCGGATTTTTTCAACATCTTCAACCACCCCAATTTCGGCAGCCCCATCAACTATCTGAGTTCTCCTCTATTCGGGCAATCGACGCAGATGCTGGGAGCATCGCTCGGAAGCGGCGGCCAGAACGGCGGCCTCAATCCACTGTATCAAATCGGCGGCCCGCGCTCGGTGCAACTGGCGCTGAAGCTCCTGTTTTGAGCAGGCACGACGGAAAGGTCCCGTTTGAGGGTCAGTATGAACCGAACCTCGTCCCGGCTTAACGCTTTAGGTGAGACGACCCGAAGAACCGCGTGAGACTTCGACTCTTGGACTCTCGCATTTTGGTGACCGCAGCCGTGGCAGGCCCTCCGTCTGATCGCGGAGGAGAACCGCGCCGAGGTCAAGTTCGAACTGGTCGAGCGGCTCGCTGAGCGCGAAGAGAGGGACTGGACCTATGCCGCCGGCTTCGCCACGAGCGGGAGAAGAAGCTTAGAGATCCGCAAGATGTACTGATCGAGGCCGACCGCCTGTGGCAGCAGCTGCAGAAGTGCCGGGCACGGCGCCGCGGAACGCTGCAACAACAGTCCACCACTCGCCTTGCCCTCGCGAACTACGGGACCACTGCGAGGCTGATTTGCTCAGGGCAGGACTGGTTCCTCCGTTGACGCGCCGAAGGAAAAACAGCAAGTGAAATCTGCGGTGATTGTGCCTAGGCAGGCGAATGGCCCAGTGGCGTTAAGGGCAATTGGCGGGCGCGGGCCTTTCTTAGTAGGGCGACAAAATCAAGCCAGGAACCTCGTATCGACGCCTCAGGGCGCGATTTATCCAACAAAGCATGAAGCCTTATGGCTCTTTGAGTGTGAAGAGTCCGGAAGCGGCACGCTCTATGCTTTGGTTTACCCGTACATTTCGGGTTCGTGGTTTTGCCGGAGGCAACAACATGGATCAATACGCACACGCCACGGCCCACGACTGAAACATCTCCACCAATAAGGCGACAAAAGATGGCTGCTCAGTTGCCAGCAACTATAACACTTTCGCCTGGCGAGAGACTTGGCCCCTACGAAATCCTCCAACCGATCGGCGCGGGTGGAATGGGTGAGGTCTATCGCGCGCGGGACACGCGGCTCAATCGGGCAGTGGCTGTCAAAGTCCTGCCCGCCATACTCACCAACAATCCCGCCTGCCGCCAACGTCTGGAGCGTGAAGCGCGCGCCGCGTCCAACTTAAACCATCCGCATATCTGCGTGCTGCACGATATCGGCGAGGACCGCGGGATTGTTTATCTGGTGATGGAGCACCTGGAGGGTGAGACGCTGGC
>DATHOT010000134.1:0-56269 GCA_035484655.1 Bryobacteraceae bacterium
GTCTTGAATCGCATCGTCGTCGCCATCCTTCCCCTGCTCCTATGCTGCTGCGATCGCCTTCCCGAGACCTATCCACCACCCGAACAGCGGCAGCCGCAGGCGTTGACGCCCGATCCCTACGCGATGATGGTGGAAATGAACGATCCCGATGCAGCGCAGCACATCGTCAAGGATATCTACGAACCGTTCGGCAGCCCCTGGCGCTGGACCGCCAGGCAGCCCACCGTGAAGGTCCTGGTCGATGCCACCGACAACGTCAAGATGAGCGCGGACTTCGCGATCTGGGACGATGGCTTCAAACAGACCGGACCGCTCGAGTTGTCATATTTTGTCAACGGCCGCCTGCTCGATAAGCTGAAGTACGCGACTCCGGGATACAAGCATTTTGAAAAAGCGGTGCCTGCCGGCTGGTTGGCTGCGGATGCCGAATCGACCATTTCCGTCGATGTCGACAAGCTCTATGTCTCGCCGCAAGATGGCAAGAAGTTTGGTTTGATTCTTACGCGCATCGGGTTCCTCAGGTAATGCACGCGGCTCTCACGGTCCTGGCCATTCTGTTCGGTTGGCTGTTCACCGTGGCCACCGCCTGGGCGCTGGGTACCCTTCTGCTCCGCAGATTTTCGCTTGTCTTTTATCGCTGGGAAGAGCGCCTCTTCGCGTTTCTCGTGGGCGCGGCTCTGCTCAGTGCGATTGTTTTTGTGCTGTGCGCGGCTCACCTTGCCTGGAAGGCCCTCTTCCTGGTTCTCGGCCTTGCGATCATTGGCTATGCGCTGCGCTCGGGCGCCCATCGACCGCGTGGAGAAGCGTTTCCTTCGCTTCCTCAGCTTTGGCGCTGGGTCTTCCTGATCGTTTTCGGCGCGTTCACGATTCTCTATTTCGTCAATGCCCTGGAACCAGAATCCAGCCCGGACGGAATGTCCTATCACCTGGGCGTCGTCGCAAAATATCAGCGGACGCACGGGTTCCCTCGCATCACCACCGATATTTACGCCAGCTTGTCGGAAGGCATCGAGATGTTATTCCTGTGGGCCTTCGAGTACGGGCGGCACTCGGCGGCCGCGTTGGTCCATTTTGCGTTTTTCATCGCACTCACATTCCTGATCCTGAGCTACGCTCAACGAATTGGACGACCGGCGGCCGGCGTCGCCGCGGCGATCTTCTTTTATGCCAGCCCGGTCGTCGGCCTCGACGGATCGGTCGCCTACATCGACGTCGGCATAACAGCAGTCCTCTTCGCTCTCTTCTATCTGCTGCAGATTTGGGACCAGGAGCGCAATGCGAAACTACTCATCCCGATCGGAATTCTGGCGGGATTCAGCTACGCGGTGAAATACACCGCCTTTCTCGCGGTGCCGTATACGCTGGGCTTCATCGCCTGGAAACTTTGGCGCGCCCGAAAACCGGTTCTTCGCCCCGTCCTGGCCGTCTCCGTGCTTGCGCTCGCCTTCATCCTGCCGTGGATGGCGAAGAGTTGGATCGAGGTCGCGAATCCTCTTTCGCCGTTTGCGAATCGCGTCTTTCCGAACCCCTACGTGCACATTTCGTTTGAAGATACGTATCGCAAATACATGCGGGTTTACGGACTGACCAGTTACTGGCAGATTCCCTGGCAGGTGACGGTGCGAGGCGATTTGACTACCGGTTTGATCGGACCGCTGTTCTTGCTCTCCCCACTCGCTCTTCTGGCATTGCGTTTCCGCGAAGGGCGCCAATTGCTTCTGGCAGGATTGATTTTCGGATTGCCCTATGTGACCAATGTTGGAACGCGGTTCCTGATTCCGGCAGTTCCATTTGTTTCACTCTCGCTGGCTTTGGCGCTATCCGGCGTGGAGTGGCTCCTGCTCGTTCTGGTGGCCGCTCAGGCCATTTCCTGTTGGCCCAATGTAGTTCAGCGCTACTGCTCGCCGGCCGCCTGGAGATTGGTGAAGGTCTCTCCCAAGGCCGCGCTCCGGATTCAACCGCACGACGCTTACCTGAAAGGCAACCTTGGTTATGACCTCGCTCAAATGATGGAAACCTACGTCCCGATGGATGCCAAAGTGTTCGCCTTTACGCAACCGGGCGCCGCCTATACTTCACGGCAGGTGTTGGTGGGCTATGAGGGCGCTTTCAACGAGGTTCTCCAGGACATCCTCTGGACGCCCATGTTTCGCGACTTCCAGCCGACCCGTAGTCTCACGTTCCAGTTTCCGCCGCGCGAGTTTCGGAAATTGCGCGTCGTCGAGACCGCGAGCGTGCCTGCCGAGGCGCAGTGGTCGGTCTCGGAATTGCGCGTCTTCGACAGCGGACGTGAGTTGCCTCGTGATCCCGAGTGGCGGCTGACCGCGCACCCCAATCCTTGGGATGTCCAGCTAGCCTTCGATAATAGCGCCGTCACTCGTTGGAGAAGCTGGCAACCGCCGGAACCCGGGATGTATCTGGAGATCGACTTCGCGCGCAACCAAAAGCTCGATTCGGTGGTCGTGGAATCGTCGGGCGATACTTCCGCGACGAAGATTGAGCTGGATGGCCTGTCGAGCGACGGCAAATGGACCACCATCGCCGCGGCTCCGACTGAGTCTCTCCGGCCCAGCCGCATGAGCCTGCGTCAGTCGGCGACTGCCGAATTCAAGGCTCGAGGAATTCGTTATTTACTGATTACCGACGACAACATCGGCGCCAATGATTTCCGCTCATATTCCAAGCTGTGGGGCCTGAAGACCGTTGCCGAGCAAGGTGTGGCGCGGTTGTATTACATCGAGTAGCCTGCATGGACAGATACTTTCTTGGAGTCGACGGGGGACAATCCAGCACCACGGCACTCCTTGGAGACCAGTTTGGCCGAGTGCTCGGCATGGGTCGTGCCGGACCTTGCAATCACGTCGCGGGCACCGAGGGCAAAGCGAAATTTATCGACGCCATTCATGGCTCTCTGAAGGCGGCCAGTGCACAGGCCGGTCTTGATCCATCTCGCATTCGGTTCGAGTCCGCATGCCTCGGATTCAGCGGCGGGCCGGCCGATAAGAAAGCGATCCTTCGCGAGATTATCCCGAGCGAGCGAATGATCGTGACCAACGATGCGTTGATTGCTCTGTCGGGCGCCACTGCCGGCCAGCCTGGGCTGATTGCGATCGCCGGAACCGGATCCATCGCGTTCGGTCGAAATCCGTCCGGCAAGACGGCGCGAGCGGGAGGTTGGGGATACATGTTTGGCGACGAAGGCAGTGGATTCTACATCACGCGCCAGGCCTTGCGCGCGGCGCTTCGCTCGGAAGAAGGCTGGGGACCCGGCACTTCGTTTGGCTCCGTTCTGCTTCAAGCGACCGGTGCTCCGGACATCAACGACCTGCTGCACCGGCTTTATACGCCGGAGTTTCCCCGGGCGCGCATCGCCTCGCTCGCGAAGCTAGTGGATGAAGCGGCGGAAAGCGGCGACGCGACCGCGCAAAATATTCTCAACGAAGCCGCGCAGCAACTTGCCATCCTGGTTGCTGCGGTACGCGGCCAATTGTTCCAGCCCGGAGCGGCTGCGGTCGTGAGCTTCGCCGGCGGCGTATTCCGAAGCCGGATTCTGTTCGAAAGATTTCGGATGTTGGCTGAAATGGAAGACGGCAATCACGTCTCGCCACCGGCCTATGGCCCCGCCGCCGGAGCTCTGCTCGAAGCCTATCAGGCCGCCGGTATTCAGTGTACGCTATCTAATGTTCCAAAGGAAAAATCATGAGATTGTTCTCGGTATTGCTGCTAGGCGCGATCGCATATGCTGCCGAACCGGATTGGCCGCAAGTGGAAAAGCATGCGCTCGAGTACTTCCAGCAATATGTCCGCATTCGATCCATCAACCCACCCGCCGACACGGCCGCGGCTGCTCAGTTCGTGAGGACCGAACTGGAGAAGAACGGGCTCGCGCCGAAACTCTTTCACAGTGGGCCGGGCGGTCAGACTAATCTGGTGGTGCGTTTGAAGGGTCGCGATTCCTCTAAGAAACCCCTTCTGCTTTTGAATCACATGGATGTCGTACCGGTCGACGAAAAGGCCTGGAACATCGATCCGTTCGGCGCAATCATTCGTGACGGCTTCATCTGGGGCCGCGGGACGCTCGACATGAAGGGCATCGGCGTCCAGCAATTGACGGCGCTCATCGCTTTGCATAACGCCGGCATCACACCGTCGCGCGACATCGTCATGATTTGCACCGCTGACGAGGAAAGCGGCGGCGAGCGCGGGATCCGCTGGATGATAGAAAATCACTACAGCGAAATCGACGCCGAATATGTGCTGGACGAGGGCGGCATGGGCTCGCGCGACGCTCTAGCGGCGAACAAACTGGTGTTCGGTGTGTCGGTGGGTGACAAAGTAATCGCGTGGCTTCGTCTGCGGGCTAAAGGCACCGCAGGCCATGGCTCTCAACCCATCCCCGACAACGCCAACCTGATTTTGTTGGACGCGATCCGAAAAGCCATGGCGCTCCCCGCCGGCGGTAAACAGAATCCCGTCGTAGAGGACATGCGCCGGGCCATCGGGCCTTTGGTCGACAACAAATTCAATTCCGCAATCCAGCGCAACACCATTTCCCTGACCTCCCTGACGGCCGGCGTCGGATCGCCGCCCCGGCCCAACGTCATTCCATCCGCTAGTGAAGCGACGCTCGATTGCCGGTTGCTTCCCGGCACCAACGCCGACGAATTTATCTCGGATATGAAGGCCCGAATCAACGATCCGCGGGTGACGGTGGAGATCATCACTGTCGCTCCCGACGTCGGCATGAGCCGCAGCGACACGCCGCTATTCGCCGCCATTCGTTCCGCGATTCTGAAACGCAATCCCGGCGCGATCGTCACTCCCATGCTGGTTCCGTTTGGAACCGATTCAGCCTATCTGCAAGCCCGCGGTGTCATCGCCTACGGCCTGACACCTATGATTCTCGACGCCGCCACCGCCGCCACCATGCACAGCGATTCGGAACGTATTTCCGTAGCCGAATTCCTGAAAGGAATTCATATCTTTTACGACGTGTTAGCATCGGAATTCTAGATGCCAAAAGTCTCTATTCGCGATCTCGATCTGAACAATAAAACCGTTTTCATCCGGGTCGATTTTAACGTCCCCCTGGCCCCTGGCGGGCAGGAAATCACCAGCGACAAGCGCATTCGCGCCTCGCTGCCGACCATCCGATATGCGCTGGAGCACGGCGCCGCCGTGATTCTGGCGAGCCATCTTGGGCGTCCGAAAGGCAAGCCGAATCCGGAGATGAGTTTGAAGCCCGCCGCCGCCCGATTGTCGGAATTGCTGGGGCAGCCGGTGAAGATGGCGCCCGATTGTGTGGGCCCGGAAGTGGAAAAGATGCGGCCCAAACCAGGCCAAGTGCTGCTACTCGAGAACCTGCGATTTCACGCCGAAGAAGAAAAGAACGATCCGGGATTCTCCAAGCAACTCGCCTCTTTGTGCGATGTCTACGTGAACGACGCGTTCGGTTCAGCCCATCGCGCGCACGCCTCCACCGTGGGTATGATCCAGTACGTCAAACAGGCCGCCTCCGGTTTGCTGATGGACAAAGAACTGGAGTATCTGAACAAAGCCACCAAAGATCCGGCGCGGCCATGCATCGCGATTCTGGGCGGCGCAAAAGTGTCCGACAAAATAGAAGTCATCGAAAACCTGATGAAGTTCGTCGATCAGATTCTGATTGGCGGGGCGATGGCTTATACATTTATGAAGGCGCAAGCCAAGCCAGTCGGCAAATCTTTGGTTGAGCAGGATAAGATGGGGTTAGCGAAAGAGTTACTCGCCCGCGCCGGAGGCAAGCTGCTCCTGCCGCTAGATCATATCGTGGCTACGGAACTGGAGGCAGGCGCCGAGCATCGTGCGGTTACGGAAATTCCCGATGGTATGATCGGGGTCGACATCGGACCGGCTACCATCGAGGCTTACTCGACTGCAATCTCCAAAGCCAAAACGGTTATCTGGAACGGGCCTATGGGCGTGTTCGAGAAGCCGCCGTTCGATCGTGGGACGGTCGCGCTGGCCAAGGCCGTGGCCGCGTCCGGCGCTATTTCAGTGGTCGGCGGAGGTGACTCGGAAAAGGCCGTCAAATCGGCCGGCGTTGCCGACAGGATTTCCCACATTTCCACCGGAGGCGGCGCGTCGCTGGAGTTTCTGGCTGGGATCGAGCTCCCGGGCGTCGCTGCTCTGCCCGACAAAGCCTAAAACAGAAGCGCTATCCCGCAAATTGCGGCGGCTAAGAGCGCCCACCCTGACAGCCAGGAATGATCGATCAAGAAACCTCCGATCGCGGGCGCGATGATGGCCGATATCGAGTTGAGCGATTGCGTCAACCCGAGCACGACACCTTGTTCGGAGCGGCCCGCTTTTTGTGTGATCAGGCTGGTCAACACCGGACGAACCACCCCCGTCCCCGAAGATGATATGGCCGTCACTACCAGCAGCAGCGGAATTGAATATGTAAAGCCAAGCACGCCCAGACCCACCATCCCGAAAAAGAATCCGGCCCGCACCAATGTCAGCTCTCCGATTGCTTTGACGAGGCGGCCGATCAAGCCGCCTTGCAGTATGACGCCAAGCACACCCAGGTAGGCATAAATGTAACCGACTTCTTTCGGCCCGAACCGATGACCCTGCCAGATATACCGCCGCTCGGCAAACAGCGGAAAGCCCGACATGAACATCGAAAACGCCATGGTGAAGGCGAAGAATTGCCACAGCCGCGGCGCGAGGTCCTTCTGGCGAAAGTATCGGGCATAGTTGCCCCAGTCGAGCACCGTGAACTTACGCGGCGTGGCGTCATCGGCTGCCTGCGGCTTTGAAGAAGGCAACAGGAAGTAAGTCGCGAGTATGCTGGTGGCCGAAAGCGCCGCGGCCGCGAAGATTGGATATTGGTAGCTGAATTGCGATAGATAACCCGAGATGCCGGGGCCGATCAGAAACCCCATTCCGAATGCGATCCCAATCAGCGCGAAGGATTTTGCGCGATCCTCCGGCTTGGTGACGTCGGAGATATAGGCTTGGGCCAGCGACAGATTGCCTGCCGTCAACCCGTCGATCACGCGCGAAAGAAAAATAATCCAGAGCGCGTTTGCGTAGGCCAGGATCAGAAATCCGATGAAAGTTCCCATCTGGCTCACCAGCAGCAGCGGCCGGCGGCCCATATGGTCGGACATCCGGCCCAGCATGGGTCCGGCGATCAACTGGCACAACGCGTAGGTCGAGACCAGCAAGCCAACCACGGACGGCGACGCGCCGAATTTTTCGGCGTAAAACGGCAGCAGTGGCAGAATAATAGTGAGACCCAGAACGTCGACGGATACAATCAGGAAGATCGGAACCAGCGGAGATTTAAGCAAGCGAAGTCAGTACGATGGTAACAGAAGCTCGCAATCTTGATATGGCCGACCAACTCTACCTCTCGTATTGGCTCCGGAATCACACCGAGCTAACTATGCTCCGGCACTACGAAAAGCTTCTGAAGCTTTTTCCGTTTTCCCGCCTGGCTCAGCATCCTTCCACCTTCAAAATCCTGGCGATCGATTACAGCGAACCACCGGTGCTGGAGATTCCATATCCTCCGCCACTGAGCATCGAAGACGTGCTTGCGGCCGCCAAGGATTTCCAGAACGCCGACACCTGCTACCGGCTGGAAACCTGGTGGGATCTGTGGCAGTTCGAAAAGCAGTGGGAACTGGCGCCCTCGCGCGTCGCATTGTGTTGCTTCGCTCCGCAGTTTGATCGGGAGAACGGCGAGCATCTGGCCGTCGAATTTGGAATTGACGCGCATTTCCTACCGCAGCCGGAGCTTCCCAACAGCATGCGAATGATCCAATCCAATATCCAGAGCTTGCTCAAGCTGGTTCACGATTTGGATGATGCACTGCCGGTCGAGACCCGGCGGCTATGGTCGGAGTCCGGTGACAACTTTTCAGATAAACTGCATCAGGCATTGGCAGCTTCTGAAACATGAGCGGCCGGGTATGTTATTGACCCTCTGGCTTGTCCCTACTCAATAACTGCGCGACCGCTTCCGACAACATCTTGGGGACGAATGGTTTCTGCAGAAAAGCGACCTGTTTCTCCAGGGCTTTCGGCAGGTTGGCAAGAAAGAAAGGCGAGCCGCTGCAGATCAGGATGCGAAGATCCGGCCGGATTTCGAGCATGCGTGTCAGCAACGTATCGCCGGGAATATCGGGCATTCCCAGGTCCGCGATTACCAGGTCGTAGCTCTGCGGCGCACTTTCGAAGCTGTGCAGCGCGTCCTTGGAAGCGGAGTAAGGCTCCACTTCGTAACCCAACCGCTTCAAGTATTTTTCGAGCAGTTGGATGAGCGAGAGTTCGTCTTCGACGAGTAAAATCCTGGCTGCGGGCACGCTTAAAAAATGGCGAGCGGCGTTGAGCCGGGGCTAAAAGCCAGCCCTATCGTCACCCGGTTCGAGTTCTTCAGATAGAAACTGTCCTGCGTCGTGTAGTGGCGGTAGTCATAACGCACTTCCAGGTGTGTAGCGCGCCCTAATTTGTAGGTCCCGCCCGCGCCGGCCAGAAAATCCGTCAGTTGTCCGATCGTCTGTCCCAGCGCGGTAGTCGTACCGTAGTTGGCATACATGCTGGCGGCCAGCCGGTGATAGCCGGTGTAAGAGTAAGTTACGCCACCCGCACTCTCGCGCGATGTCAGATACACGCCGTTACCTGGAGTGACGCCCATGGTGTAACTCAGCGTGAGCGCGGAGCGATCAAACCGGCGGATCAGGCGAGCCTCAGCCATGGGAGCGTAATGCACCTGGGCGAATGTCACAACAGCGTAGCTTTGGCCGACGATGATCGCAATCGCGGGATCGATCGGAATTTGTTGAAGCCCCGAAGTATCTATCCGTATACCTCCACCCTGCAAAGCAAAATCCCACTTGCGGCTCAGTCCAACGGAGTAGCCGAGCCCGACCGTCTGTAACTTTGAATTTCCAAATTCCCGCTGGAAGTCGAAGTGAGTATATTCGTAGCTCGCCGATAGCGTCTGCCGCCGGGTTATCCGGTACGCTACGTTGGCGTGCGCGTTATACCCGTCGAGCCCGGCCAGCGCCAATGAACTTTCTCGAACGATAAACCCCTGCCCGCCGATGCCAAACGACAAACGCGCGGTTTTCTGCCAAACCAGATCAACTCGAGACTGCAGAAATTTTGTGCGGATGTCAAATAACTGGTTGGCTGGAATCGCAAACAGGTCGGTGCTCGTTAGCGGCTCGTATGCGAATGCTCCATTCGCGAGTGAGGTGGTGCCCGCTGTCTCCTTCAGATCCAGTTTGATGTGCCGCGTTAGCTCATGGCTGTAAGCGAGGTTCAGAAACTGGTCCGTGCCGTTGAAGAAAGTGTGATTCGTGTAATCCCGATAAGTGCCCCGGTATTCGATACTGAGTTTGTCATGCACCCAGGTCTTCGTGCCGACCACGCCAAATCCGATCTGGACCCCATAAGCCCCGTAACTGGGTACATTCCCTTGCGGGTTGACGACTAAAGGTACGAGGCCGGAGTCATAAACCCCGGTGATGTCGCCGTAAAAGCGAAAGTCAATCAGCTTCCCGCCCCGCTCTCCAATCAGACCCTTATCGCGGCTGAGAATGGAAGGTCCCGCGTAGGTCTGGTTCTCATCCTGTTGAGTCTGATCCGGTGGACTCTGTTGACTCTGGTCCTTCTGATCCTGGCTCTTCTGATCCTGGCTCTTCTGATCCTGTGATTGCGGCGGGGTTTGTGCCCCTGCAAAGGCTGCCACCCACAACGCCATGCCGATAAGTTTTGGTCTCAACCCCGATACTCCTGTCCCTAGTTGCAAACACGTAAGACGCAAACAAGTACCATTCTGCTACAAGTCGCGGTCGGCTATTATCGGCAGGTATGCGTTTTCACACCGAACATCTGGTCTTCAATACTAAGCAACATCGGCAGTACATCAACATCACTGCAGATGTGAACAAGGCGTTAAACAAGAGTGGGATACAGGAGGGCATGATCCTGGTCTCAGCGATGCACATTACGGCGGGCGTATGGGTCAACGACGCTGAAGACGGTCTGCTCGCCGACATCGATGAATGGCTCGAAAAGCTGGCGCCGTACCGGGAGAACTACCGCCATCACCGTACTGGGGAGACCAACGGCGACTCCCACCTCAAGAGCCTGCTGGTGCACCATCAAGTGATCGTGCCGGTGACTGCCGGGAAGCTCGATTTTGGGCCCTGGCAGCAAGTTTATTATGCGGAATTCGACGGCCAGCGTCCGAAACGCGTCATTATTAAGGTAATGGGCGAGTGAAGCGCGCGGCGGAGTTGTCTCAATTCCTGAAAGGGACCGCGCCCTACGCGGCATTTCCCAGGTGAGGAACCAATGAAACGACTCTTTCCGCTGACTGCTGTTTGCATGACGACCGCGCTGGCCGCCGATATTCCAATCCGCGAGGTGATTCTCTATAAGAGCGGTGTCGGCTACTTCGAGCGCGCCGGCACGCTTCGCCCGGCCGATTCCGCGCGTCTGGATTTCAAGGCTTCGGACATGAACGACGTGTTAAAGTCGCTGACGCTGGAAGATCGTAATGGCGGCAAGATCTCGGGGTTGCGCTACGATTCGAGCGAGCCGCTGCAACAGAAACTTGCGGACTTTCCATTCAAAATCGGCGACCACACCGCGCTGAGCTTGTTTCTGGATCAGATGAAGGGCGCACGCGTGGAGATAAAATATGGCGCTGAGACGGTGTCGGGCGTCATCGTTGGCGGGCGTCTGGTAGCGGCTGACGATAAGCATTCGGAGCGCGAGCAGGCCGTGCTGCTGCTCGATTCCGGCGATCTCCGGACACTCGATCTCGCTGCTGCCGGCTCCATTCGATTCGCCGACCCGAAGCTGCAAGCACAGCTCAAGGACTATCTGACTATCGTCAACCAATCGCGCTCTCTGGACAAGCGCAGCATCTATATCGATTCTTCCGATGCGAAAGAGCGGCAAATCGAAGCCAGTTACATGATCCCGACGCCGGTTTGGAAGTCCAGCTACCGGCTGATCTTTAACGATAAAACAGAACCGACGCTGGAGGGCTGGGCCATTATCGATAACACTACCGGCGAAGACTGGACCAACGTGCTCTTGTCGGTGGTGTCCGGCCGGCCGGTGTCCTTCATCAGCAAGTTATATGAGCCGAAGTACGTGCCGCGGCAAACGGTAGAACTGCCGGAGGATCGGGCGGCCGCGCCGGTGGTATATCAGGGCGCACTCGGCGGCGGCCGTGCAGAGATCGCTGCTGCGTCGGGAGCTACCCCGCCGCCACCCCCCGCAGCGCCGGCGTTTCGCGCAGCACAGATCATGGGCGCCATCAACGGGCGAGACGCGGTACTGAAAGAACCGACCAGTAACATCGAAGTGAACGTGGCTTCTGGCGATCTCGGCGAGCTGTTCGAGTACCGCTTTTCTACTCCCGTCACTGTCAAGAAGGACGAATCCGCGATGCTGCCCTTCCTGCAGCAGAAGATCGGATCGCGCAAGCTGCTGATTTACTCCGAGAATTACGGCGAGCATCCGATGAACGCCGCCGAACTGACCAACTCCACCGGCAAAGCGCTGGACGGCGGCCCGATCACCGTCTTCGATGCGAACAGCTACGCCGGAGAGGCTCTCATGACGACGCTTAAGGCGAGCGACAAGCGGTTGATCAGTTATGCCGTCGACCTCGGCACGCGCGTCACGACCCAATTTGACTCCAGCCGCAATGTCGTGCGCGAGATTCACGTCAATCGCGGGATGCTGACCGCGCGCTCGGCCATGCAGGAAACCAAGACTTACACCATCCGCAACGTGGATCAGAGGCCGAAGACGCTTATTATCGAACATGCTGAGCGTCCCGAGTACAAGCTGCTTAGTCAAAAGCCCGCCGAAACAACGGCCAATGCCTATCGGTTCGAAGTGAAGCTGGGAGCCGATTCCACTGAGAAATTTCCGGTCAACGAAGAGCGCGTCTACGACACTACTACGGCAGTCTCGAGCCTGACTCCCGATGTGCTGCTGACCTATGTCCAGAACAAAGCGATTTCCGATGCGGCCCGCCGGCAGCTTCAGCAGATCCTGGATCTAAAAAAACAGATCGCCGGCCAGGACAACGAAATCCGACAGCTGGACGGCGACATCAACAACCTAATCCAGGATCAGAACCGTATCCGCCAGAACATCACGAGCTTGAATCAGGTAAGCGGCCAGCAGGATCAGGTGCAGAAGTACGCACGGCAATTGGCTACGCAAGAGAGCCAGTTAGCCGGCATGCGCGACCACCAGAGTGACCTGAAAAAACAGCGGACGACCGCGGAGTCTAGTCTCAGCGCCCTGATCGAGAAACTGGACTTCTAGTCCGCGGACTTCACTTTTTCGCGAACGTTGAACTCCAGCTTCCAGCGCCGTCCGTCGCGCGCCACCGACCAAAGCTGCAGCATACCGGTTTCGGTAACCACCGTTTCCAGCGTGACCGGCAGGAACTCGCCGGATTTGCCATCCGCCGGAAGACAGACTTCCACCGGCGATAGCTCTTCCAGATCGTCGCCGACGTCATCGAGCATCGACCCAGCGGCATCGTTTTTCCGCGTGGCCGATTGGAAGAAGCGGAACTCCGCGGGCTCGCCGACGACCAGGCTGAATTCGCGCTCTCGCAACTGGGCCGAGCTCCCTTCTTCCATCCCAAACGGAGCGACAGTGAGCGCCTTCAGCGGCGCACGCATTCCAGGCACGGCCGGCATGGCACTTTCGATCCCGACGTAGTAAGTGCGCGGCACGCCGCCTCGAATACGGACACCGCGACCCGTGCGGGCAAGCCCATAATAAGCAGCGCCGCGGGCCACGGCGTGCATCAGGTCTTCGCCCACCAGCGGGACGGCCGGCTCTAAGCCTTCCTCTTTCAGCCAGCCGTTTAAAACTTCCAGAATCCGTCGCCGAACTAAACTTGCACGCAAAACGCCGCCGTTGAAAAGTACATGAGTCGGCGCCGCCAGACCGCTCGCACCACGACGGACTACGCCGTGTTCCGATTGCGCAGCTTGCTGCCGCAGGAATCGTGCCAGATGCCGCGTGATGGCCGCATCGGCGGCGTATGGCAGCCCGATTTCGGCTAAGCCCGTCCTGCGGCGCTGCGGCATGTCCTGGCTAGAAACCGAAGGCAGGAAACCCTCACCCAGGATGCGATCCACATCCTCGCGCAGCAGCTTGGTCTTGATCGTGCCGCCGACCAGTCCAGTCCCGCGGCCCAAAATCGTCACCGGATGCTCGCGCTTCTTGTTGTCTGGCTCGAGCAGCTTTTCTTTTGCCAAGCGGCACTGCTGCCACAGTGCATTCAATTGCATCATGTCGAGCTTGGTGCCTTGCGCGCTGAGCTGCTGCTCGAGATGCCGGGCGAGCGCGAGATCGACGTTGTCGCCCCCCAGCAGGATGTGCTCCCCCACCGCGATGCGCTCGAGTTGCAGTTCGCCACCCTCTTCGGTGACCGCGACCAGCGTGAAATCGGTGGTCCCGCCGCCAATGTCGACTACCAAAATCAGGTCGCCCACACGTACGCGCTCGCGCCAATCCGGATGCCGCTCAATCCAGGCATAAAACGCGGCCTGCGGCTCTTCGAGCAAAAGGAGATTCTGGTAGCCGGCTTGCTCAGCAGCCTTCAAGGTAAGCTCACGGGCGACGGCATCGAACGACGCCGGCACTGTAACAAAAACCTGTTGCTCTGTGAACGGAGCGTCCGGCATCTTCGAATTCCAAGCCGCGCGCAGATGCTCCAGGTAACGCCGCGACGCTTCGACGGGTGAAATCTTTTGCACGCCTTCGGGAGCAGTGAGCGGGAGAAGGGCGGATGTTCGATCGACGCCGGCGTGCGACAACCACGATTTCGCCGACGCCACCAAGCGGCTCGCCACTTCCGCGCCGCGCTTCTGCGCCAGTGCGCCTACTATGAAAAGCGGCGTTTCGTTCCAGGGCAATGCCGTTGCGCCAGCGGGGAAATCGGAAGCTCCAGGAATGTACAGAAAAGAGGGCAGCAACGGCTCGTCGCGCACCTCGCCCGGATTTACAAGTTGCGGGATAGCAAGCAGGTCAATGGGTTGAACATCCCGAGGGTCGCCTCCTGCGGGCGCATAAGCGGCGGCGCAGTTGGTCGTCCCCAGGTCGATACCGATAACATATTTATGAGACAAAGCAGGTGTGGGCAGAAGTTTACAAGCCGACACCCCCAGTGTAGCTAAAATGAGCTTTTGCGAATAGCACTGATCGGATACGGTAACGTGGGACGCGCCTTCGCCCACTTACTCGAGCGGCGGCGCGCCGCTTATCCCTTCCAGATCGTAGGAATCCATACCGCGCGGCACGGGACCGCGTACGATGCATCGGGCCTTGCGATCGATCCGCCGTTTGGTCCGCCCGCAGGCTCGGTGGAAGAATTTCTAGATCGCGCGAAATCCGAGATCGTGATCGAGATCACCACGCTCAACCCGTCCACCGGTGAGCCCGCGCTATCGCACATCCGGGCCGCCTTCGCGCGCGGCCGGCATGTAGTGACCGCCAACAAAGGGCCCATCGCGCATGCCTATGCTGCCTTGCGCGACGAAGCTAAGAACGCCGGCGTCCAGTTCCGCTTCGAATCTACCGTAATGGATGGCGTCCCGGTCTTCAATTCTGTTCGCAAAAATCTGCCGGGCGTGAAAGTGCTGGGCTTTACAGGGGTGTTGAACTCGACTTCGAAAGTCGTGATCGCCGCGATGCGGGAAGGCAAGTCGATGGAAGATGGCATCGAAGGGGCGCGCCGCTTGGGCATAACCGAAGCCGATGCCAGTTACGACATCGACGGCTGGGACTCGGCGGCGAAAACCGCAGTGCTCGCGAACGTACTGATGGATGCGCGCGTGACTCCGCACGATGTCGATCGCCGCGGCATCGGCCGTCTTACGCCGGAGCGGGTGCTCAAGCTGGCGAAAAGCCGCAAGACGGTGTGCCTGGTCAGCCGCGGACGCAGCACGCCCTCCGGCATCCGGCTGCGAGTGCGGGCGGAAGTGATCGACGATACCGGCTTGCTGGCATCGGTAGAAGGCACGTCGAATTTACTGCTACTCGACACCGACTTGATGGGCACCGTCGGGATCATGGGGATCTCCTCGGGTGTCGAGCAGACCGCTTATGGATTATTTAGCGATGCGGTCGATATCGCCGAAACGCGCGCACGCTAGCTTAGATGGCGCTGTTTGCGCCAGCGCCAGGCGGCCAACCCAGCCAGCAGTCCAGCTAAAACAAGCCATTGCATGCGCGGCTCCGGGACTGACGCTGCTGCCGGCAGCACTGCGAGGTGGTCGAGCATCAGCACATCCTGACCTGTGAGGTTTTCAATTCCTACCGAGGTAATGGTTGAGCTCCCGGTGGCGTCAATCCGCAGGTATGCGTTCCGCTCCAAACCTGGCGTCCAGTTTGCCCCGGCCAGAGCCTCGAGCTCGCCTTGATCGATGCCGTTCAAGAATAATTCATGGTTCGTGATCGCAATTGGCCCACCGAGGGATTGAAAATTGCCCATTCCCAGACCGAAGGACGTCGTACCCGCGGAGTAGTTAAACGTGATGACGTTGGCGATGTTGGCGGGCGTAGTGCAGCTACTCAGGCTGTTGCTAGGGATGTTGACCACTGTGTCGGTCCCGTCCCAGGCCGCGTTCGTCGTGAGGCCGGGGCACGTGTTTTCATTGAACAGAGCGGGCAGACTCGTCCAGGTAGTGCTGGGGACTCCGCCGCTCAGGCTGATTGTGAGGCCCGAAATCAGTGTCGTAGATTCAAAGCCATCAATCGTGTAGCCCGTTAGTCCCAAGGTCGTATCCATCAACGCCGAGTTCGAGTTGAAGTCCGAAGCCGGGAAAAAGGTGAGTACGATACTGGCTTGGGCGTTGGTCTGTATCGCCGCCAGACAAAACGACATCAAACCGAAGAAGGCAAATGGCCGCTTGAGCGTCATGCGAAAATTCCTCCTAATGCAGAATGCGACATTGCCAGGCAAACCGGGTCATGCCCCGGCCGATTAGCGTACTTACGAACGGCTGCTGCGACGCGTAGATAAAAGCCGGATAAAAGCCCAGGCAAGAATGACTCCGGCTGTTGTTGTCATCCAGGTGGCCGGCTCTGGGACGGAGTTGTACGTCAGTTGGACGATGTTATCCGAATACTGGAAAGTACCGGTCGGAGATCCAAGCGGTCCGACGACACTCGCGATACCGCCGCCTGGAGCACTGTATGTTTCGACATCCCATTCGCCGCTGATTCCAACGAAGTCGGTGATGGACAAATCCAGCAGGAGAGGACCCACCATCGGATTGTAGAAGAATGGCGTCGTGAAGAGGGTAGTTGGACCGAACGCGCATGGCGTGGTTCCGACAACAGCACAGCCGGGGGAGGTGATGGTGACATTGTTGCCGGAAAACACTGGCGTGACATCCGGCCCGACATTGTTTGCGAAGGTGGCGCTCATCAGCGGGTGTCCGGTCGAATTCGGATAATTGGGACTGGTAGACAGAGAGATGCTTAAGTTGCCGATCGTAACGTCAACCGGTCCCGTGCCCGGTTCGGCACGGAAGGAAAACCCCGTGATTTCGATCGGCCCTGGCAGCGAGCTGAATTGCCCCGGGCCAACGTCTATCTGAACCTCCAGGGAACCCTGGTTCCCTACCAGCGAGCCGGAGTTGTCGTCTCCGACCGCACTCGCTTGCGCATTGGGTACGACGATGGTGGACCCCAAGGCGTGGGGCGCGAAACAAAACAGCAACGAAATCACGACCGCAAATGGCCGCTGACATGCCATGTGAAAATCCTCCTAATGCAGAATGCGATTTCGCGGGCAAAAAGGGGTCATGACCCCGACCGATGAGATTCGGCGCCGTTGGTTATGGACAACGTCGCCGCCGTCGAGCCCAGCCGAGGACACCGAGGCCCGCGAGCACCATCAAGCATGTCGCCGGCTCAGGCGTCGGGCTGACCTGGATGTCATTCACGAATGTCCAGAATGTACTGGCGTCGAACAACTCCACACCGAACGATGTCCCGACCGCCCCTGGCGTCAGTAACGTATAGGTTACGTCGTGACCGACGTTCCCGCTGCTCACTGCCAGCGAATCGAGGACGGCATTACTTGAGTTCAAAAGCTCAAAGACTGCGCCATTGAACGCATCCCCGGTGAACGCTATAGAGTTTATCGCGGTCGGAGTCGAGAAAGCCAGGTTGTAGAGGAAAACCTCGCACGGGTTCCCAGGACTGCAGGCGCCTCCGTGCAAGCTCACCTGGCTGCCGCCGTTGCTGTATCCCTTGAACTGAATGGGTATATCGGAGAACGGCCCGAGCGGGTCGGTCGTCGCGCTCACTTCTCCGGGCTCGAAGGACGTGCCGACCGGATACGCGGCGCTGGTCGATGGGTCCGCGGTGATGATCAGCCCGGCCATCGCGCTCCCTGCGACGGCGAGCAAAAGTGCGAATGGACGCAACATTTAGAATTCCCTCCTAATGCAGAATGCGATTTCCCAGGCGAAAAGGGGTCATGACCCGGAAGATAAGATTTGGCGCAGTTAAGTTATGGGTGTAATGGTCCTGCTACTCGACACTAGGCGGCCCTGCCAGCTCTCGCCGGAGCCAAGCCCGGGCCACGCTCCAGTCGCGCTTGACCGTCTTGGGCGAAATACCCAACGCTTGCGCCGTTTCTTCCACCGTCAACCCGCCGAAGTACCGAAGCTCGACGATTTGCGATTGCCGGGGGTCCAATCGCGCCAGGCGTTCCAAGGCTCGATCCAGTTCCTCCCAACGGCTGCTTTCAGAAGGGTGGATCGTCACTACGTCGTCATCCAGCGGTACGCGCTCCTGATCCTTGCCGCCACGCTTCTCACGCTGCCGCCCCCGCGCATAGTCCACCAGGACCTGCCGCATCAGATGGGCCGCAATTCCAATGAATCTGCCCCGATCCTCCAGATTGGCCTGTTGCTGGGGAATCAGGCGCAGGTAGACTTCGTGAACCAGCGCGGTGGCTTGCAAGGTGTGGCCGCTGCGTTCCTCGCGGAGGTAATGATGAGCCAGTTGGCGAAGTTCGCTGTACACTGCCGCCATGAGCGTGTCGGTCCCGGGCCCGTGCTGGCGCAACTCTGCCAGGAGGCCGTCGGGTCTAGGCGCGGCGGGCATTTGGAGATTAGCCAAATTCTACCTCAATACGATAGAATGCTTTGCTAATCGATTACATGACCCGGGAGAATTGGGCGAGAGTCACCAGCCTTTTCGGTCAAGCACTGGATCTGACGCCTGACGAGCGTCTGACTTTCTTGCGGCGCGTAGCGGCCGAGGAGGCCGATACAGCGCGCGAGCTCGCCTCGCTGCTCGAGCAGCATGAGCAGCCGGGGGAGTTTCTTCCGCCACTGCCCTTGCCAGCCGCGCCCATCCCCGATCTTTCGGGTCGGACCGTCGGCGCCTACCGTCTGATCCAGCTCCTCGGTAGCGGGGGAATGGGGGCGGTCTATCTGGCTGAGCGCACCGACGGAGCTTTCTCCAAACAGGTGGCCATCAAGCTACTTTGCACTCCATTTCTACATGCCGTTACCCGCCTGGAGCACGAACGCAAAGTTCTCGCCAGGCTGGATCATCCCAATATCGCGCGCCTCCTGGATGGCGGCTCGACGCCGGAGGGTCTGCCGTACCTTGTCATGGAGTACATCGATGGCACGCCGATCGACCGCTATTGCCGGGAGCGAGACCTTTCAATCGATGACCGTATCAAATTGCTCCTGGAGGTGTGCAGCGGCATTGCGCATGCGCATCGAAGCCTGATCATTCATCGGGACATTAAGCCCGAGAATATCCTCGTGACTTCAGATGGAGTTGTAAAGTTAGTCGATTTCGGCATAGCCAAGCTGCTGGATGAAGGCGCGAATGTGACGCTGCAGCGGCCAGCCACCCCGGCCTATTCCAGCCCCGAGCAACTGCGGGGCGAGCCGGTGACCACGGCATCCGATGTCTATTCTCTCGGCGTGCTTGCCTATGTGTTACTGACGGACAGCTCTCCGTACCCGTTGCGCTCCGGCCGTCTGGACGAGGTCTTGCAGGCGGTGTTGAACGCCGAGCCCGTGCGGCCTAGTCTCATTCCCGGGCTCGCGCCGCAAACGGCGCGCAAGCTGCGCGGCGACCTCGACAATATTCTGATCATGGCTATCACGCGCGACTCCGAGCGCCGTTATCCTTCCGTGCAGCAGTTGGCCGAGGACCTGGAGCATTATCGCGAGGGCTTTCCGGTTCGGGCTCGACCCGATGCAGTCGGCTACCGCATAAGGAAATTCGTCGGGCGCTACCGGATCGCATCCACATTTGCCGCGCTAGCCATGCTTTTCCTCATAGTGGGAATTGCGGTAACGGCCTGGCAAGCACGAGTCGCGCAGCGAAGGTTTCAGGATCTTCGCCAGTTCGCGCATGCGGTGGTGTTCGATGTAAACGAATCGCTGTCCTCGATTCCCGGCACGATCACGGTTCAAAAGCAGGTTGTCGAAACGGCGCTGCGCTACCTGGATCGCTTGAGCGAGGACCACGTTCAAGACAACGTCCTTCGTGAGGAACTCGCGGCGGCATACATCCGTATCGGAAAAGTGCAAGGCGGCGCGTTTGAGCCGAATCTGGGCGACTCACGCGGAGCCGTGGCAAGTTTCAGCAAAGCAATCGCTACCATCGGAACCGCCCCCTCTACCCCGGGACTGCAGCGGCTCCTTCTCGAAGCTCACATCGATATCGCCTATCTGGCTGTAGATCCCGTCCAGGCAGTACCCGATTTCAAGACGGTGCTTAGCGCGGGCGAGCGGCAATTGGCTTTGCACCCCGATGACATCCAGACGCTCCGGCTGATGGCGGATGCATGCCATGCGCTGGCTACCATCGGGCACCTGACGGACCGAGTATCCGAAGAGGAGCAGGTGAGCCTGCGCGAACACAATTATCGCCAGCGCATTCTTGAGCTCGCTCCGAACGGTTGGCGCGATGAACTGAATCTCGGTAAGACTATGGCGCAACAAGCTCTGGCTATGCAGCAAAAGGCGGACTACGAAGGCTCAGTGGCAGAACTACGCCGCGCCGGCGCATTGCTTCAGACGGCACTCCAGGATAATCCGGGTAATCAATTGCTCATTCGCGAGTTGGCGGACGAACACTCCCGGGCCGGCTCAGTTTTGCGGCTGATGGGCCGGCTCGCGGAATCGGAAGATGAATTAAATGAGGCCATACGTCTGCTGGAACCGATTGTCATCGCTGGTCCGCACAACAGCCAATATCGCGGCGATCTGGCCTATGCCTGGTTTCGATTGGCTGAAACGTTGCGGATGAAAGGCGAGCTGGCGCGGGCGCTGGAGCTACATCAGAAAGCGCTCGAGGCCCGTCGGGAACGAGCCGCCCTCGATACCGGGATGCCATTTATTCGTTGGGATCTGAGCCAAAGCCTGAACGCGGTCGCCGAGTCATGGCTGACGACTTCACCGCGGCGCGCTCATGAGGCGGCAGCGTTGTTTGAGGAAGCCCGGCGGGTTAGCGAAGAGACCCTTCGAGTCGCGCCCAGCTTCAATGAGCTGCGCAAGCAGTTGGCCAAAGCCGACGAAGGATTGGCGCGCGTCGCCTTGCTCGCGGGCACAGACTCTCTGACAGACGCCCGTGGCCTCCTGGAGGAAAGCATCCGCACGTGGCAGGACGTCCAATCTCGCGCATCAGGAGACCTCGAGAATGCCGATCAGCCGATGCGCTTGCAAGGCTTGCTGGCATCACTTTCGTCTGCTCACTAATTTTCTATCGGAACCATTCCGCTGGAAAGTCCGCTTTGATGAATTCCTTAATGCCTTCGCGCCCAGTCAGGCGCAGCCGCAAGGAGCCGCCCTCTTTTTCCACACGCAGGTCGATGTCGAAAAACGGGCAGCACAAGCGTTCTCCTCCTACCCACTCCGCGAGCAGCTGGTAGACTGCCGCATCAGCGGGGAACTCGAATTCAAAGCCGTCGGCGAGCTCATGCGTGCTCTTCTTCAACGACTGCAGCGCGGCGCCCAGCTCATCGAAGTGCCGTTTCCTGTGCTCGGGACTGAGCCCGGCCCGGTCGCAGGCCAGCGGCGTCTCGTGTTTGGCCGCGTGGAGAATCGCGGGCATACTAATGGACGCGATCACCGCGATCAGGAAAAGTGTCGTCATGTGCTTTGAGCTCCTGGAACCATCCTAGGAGCCAAGGCCAAATGTAAGTGCTATCAGTTTGTAAAACTATTGTGATTATCTCAGCGGGTTCAAAGCATGGACCGGCCGGTGCTGGCTCGTCCTCGTATCGTATTTCAGGCGAAGGTACACCTGCTTTGCCGCGCGCGCTCCCGGCGTATAATGGCGCCTATTGGAGCAACTATGTCTTCTCATTTGAACAGGCGGGCTTTTTTGCAAGGAGCCGCCGCTGCTGCAGCCTTGACATCCACGCGACCCGCTGGCGCCGCTGACGCCTCGGAACTCAGACCCATCCAGACGGAAATCGAGAAGCGTCACGACCAATCCGTGCGGCTGTTACAGGAGTGGATCCATCAGCCTTCCATTGCGGCCGAGAATCGCGGCATGACGGAAGGCTGTGACCTCCAGATGCGGCTGCTCCGCGATGCCGGATTCAGTCAGGTGACCAAAGTCCCCACGGCCGGTCATCCTGGAGTTTTCGCCACGCTCGACGCCGGCGCGCCGCGCACCTACGGGATCTACTTCATGTACGACGTCAAACAGGTGGATCCTTCGGAATGGTCGTCGCCGCCGTGGGACGCCGCGTTGGTCGACAAGCCTGGACTCGGAAAGGTGCTGATCGGCCGTGGCGCGGTGAACACCAAAGGCCCGCAGTTGGCATTCATCGCCGCGCTCCAGGCATTCAAAGCAGCGGGGCGAAAGCTGCCTGTGAACCTGGTCTTTGTAGCGGAAGGCGAAGAAGAGATCGGATCTCCGCACTTTCCGCAGGTTGTCCAGCGGCCGGATGTGCTGGCCGCGCTGCGCAAGTGCAATGGCGTATTCATGCCCATGGCCGTGCAAGCGCTCGACGGCACGGTATCCATCAATTTAGGAGCCAAGGGCGTGGTGGAACTGGAGCTGGTTTCGAGCGGAGAAAAATGGGGACGCGGTCCGAAGCGGGATGTTCATTCGAGCAACGAAGCGCGCATCGACAGTCCGGCCTGGCACTTGATACAGGCGCTGGCGACGTTGGTTGGTCCCGACGGCCACACTCCGGCCATTGAGCATTTCGCCGATAAGGCACGGCCGCTTACTCCGGCTGAGAAGGCTTTGATCCGCGAAGCGGCGAAGCGCCAGAGCGAGGCGGTGGCCAAGCAGGAGCTCGGCGTCACGCACTGGGTGCACGACGTGGATTTCCTCGAAGCGCTCGAACTGCTGGTTTCGCGGCCGACCGTGAACATCGAAGGCCTGGTGGGCGGCTATACCGGACCGGGCGGCAAGACCATCCTGCCGCATCGCGCGGTCGCAAAGATCGACATGCGGCTGGTACCCGACATGGACGCCCAAGGCACGCTCGCGCGGTTGAAAGCGCATCTGGCCAAGCACGGATTCGGCGATATCGAAGTGAACATGTCCGGCGGATACGATCCCACCAGCACGCCCGCTGACGCCGCCATCATCCGCGCCGCGCAGGCAGTCTACAAACGCAACGGCATCGATCCGATGCTGTGGCCGCGCTTAGCCGGCTCCTGGCCGGGTTATGTATTCACGGGTGATCCGCTGCGCCTGCCGGCCGGCCACTTCGGGCTGGGCCACGGCAATGGAGCGCACGCGCCCGACGAGTATTACGTAATTGAGTCCAAGAATCCGAAGATTCACGGACTGGACGGCGCTATTCGATCGCAAGTGGAGTATTTATACGAATTGGCCGCGGTGAGCTAGTAGCCCACGCCCCGCGGGCAATGTTCTCTAATGTGAACGCTTGCTCCTATGCCGGCTTCCCCGCCGCCTGCATATTCATCGACGCCATCCGCGCCTGCATCTCGCGGGTCAAGTGCGGTACCACGCCCACCATCCGCTCCATCAGCATCAGCTGGCCGCGGTGATGCATCTCGTGCTCCTTCACGCCCAGGATCATCTCGAAACGCGTCTTCGAAGCCGGCTGCATGCCGGGCGGCATGGCGATGCGCTGGCTCAGGAAGTCATCGGACAGGCCGTCGACCCAGCCTGCGAACTTTTCGCCTTCCTCGCGGAGAAAAGCAACGATCTGCGTTTTGTTGCGCTTTATCTTTTCCTCGGCCATGATTTTCTGCATGAAGCCGGGGAAATCGAAACCCTCCAGCGTCGTGCGGTGTTCGACGCCGTGAATCTGCTGGGCCATCCTGGGCCCGAGGCCGATGTGTACCAGAGTCTGCGCCACCGTCCGGGTTTCCGGAGCAGCGCTGAAACCATAGTGTTGCTCGCCGATCTCCTCAGCAATGGTGATCGTATTTTTTCGGACCGTGCGAAAACTGCCGGCCAGATCTTTAGCATCGTAATAATTCATAGGCTCTATTTTAGCGCTTTGCCCGCGCGGAAATCGGTATTTGAGTGCACTGTCCCTAATTATTCGTAGCGGAGGGCGACCACGGGGTCCAAGCGAGCGGCTTTGTTGGCCGGCCAGATTCCGAAGAACAGGCCGACGGCGACCGAGACCACCACGCCGAGCGCGGCGGCCCAGAGAGGCACGGCGGTCGGCAAGCTCGGAAATACAAGCCGGCAAGTGAACGAGATCGCCCATCCGAAGGTCATCCCGATGAGGCCGCCTAAACCGGTCAGCACCACCGCTTCGGTAAGGAACTGGAGAACGATGTCGGCACGGCGCGCCCCGATGGCTTTGCGAATGCCAATCTCGCGGGTACGCTCCGTTACTGAAACCAGCATGATGTTCATGACGCCGATTCCACCGACCAGCAGGCCGATCGAGCTCAAGACCACCATGACCAGCGCGACCATGGCGGTCACGTTGTGGAACTGTTCCACCATCTGTTCGGAAGTGGAGATGAAGAAATCATCGGGCTTATTGGGAGGAACATGGCGCTGAATGCGCATGACCACTCGCACTTCATCGATCGCCGCCGGCAGCTTGCCTGGTTTCGCTGCCACCACCAGCATGTTCTCCCGGGCGGCGGGGAACATCTTATGCATGCTGAAATAGGGCAGCAGCAGGCGAGTGTCATCCTGGCCGGGAAACGAAGCCGCGGGACGCAGCATCACTCCCACGATTTCGAACTTGTGGCCATTCACGTCGATCCACTTGCCAAGCGGTTCTTCGCCGCCCATCAACGCGCGCGGGACATCTTCGCCCACTACGACCACCGGCATGCGATGCTCATTCTCGACCTCGCTAAAGAAACGCCCTTCCTTCATTTCAGCCTGCCCGCCTTCGGCGTACGAGGGATCGGTACCACCAATCTGCGCCTGATATAACTCGTTGCCTTTGTAACGAGCCACAGTTATGTTGGGCCCCCTTCCGATCGCACCGGGAAAGAGATAAGGACTCACCAACTGCACGTCCGGGCAGCGCGCCGCTACCGCCACGCCATCCTCATAGTTAATCGGCTTGCGCTTCACTTCCTCGGCACTAACGCTATTGAATCCGATCGGAAATTTGAAAACGATAGCGGTATTGGTTCCGAAACTACGGAGTATATTAGTGATCGCCCCATCCAGTCCGGCGATGATGGATCCGACGCCGATGATGGTGCCGGTGCCGATGATTACGCCCAGCACCGTTAAGAAGGAGCGCAGTTTATGCTCGCGCACCGTGTTGAGGGCCAATCCGATGGCGGAGAATAGCTCAACGCTGGTCATCGTTCCACCCGCAAGGCTTCGATGGGGTCTAGCTTGGATGCGCGTTGCGCCGGATAGATGCCGAAGAACAGTCCCACCGCGACCGAAAGCGTGACGCCAACGAGGACCGCCGAGATAGGAACCGCCATCGGCACTGGAGTGGCGGTGCGGACCAAGACAGCCACCAGCCAGGCAAAGGTCACGCCAATGAGGCCACCGATTCCGGCCAGCATGGAAGATTCCACCAGAAACTGGTTGAGGATGTCCTGACGGCGCGCGCCAACCGACTTGCGTATACCAATCTCGTGCGTGCGCTCGGTCACCGCAGCCAGCATGATATTCATGATTACCACTCCGCCCACTACCATGAAGACTGAAACCACCGCCACGGCCGTTCCCGCGATGGCGCCGGTCAGCCGGTCCCAGGCGCCCACCAGCGCGTCCGAGGAGATAACCGAGAAATTATCGTCCCGACCGGGCTGCAAGTGGCGGTGGACGCGCAGCAGCATCCGGATTTCATCTTTGGATTGCTCCAGCACGGTTTGGTCGAGCGCTCGGGCCGCGTAAGCGATGCCTTGGCGCGCGCTGTAGATCTGGAAATAGGTCCCGATCGGGATGTCCACGAATGCGTCCTGCGATTGGCCGAAGACGCTGCCCTTGGCAACCGCGACGCCGATCACGGTGAAGGGCCGTCCTTCAATCTTGACCGTCTTACCGACGGCGTCGGACTCGCCGAATAGATTGTTCTTCACGTCGGCGCCCAGCACCGCGACCGTAGCGTGGTGAGTATCTTCGATCTCGGTGAAATACCGCCCGTTCGCTAGCTGCGTATTGCCGAGCATGATCCAGTTGGCGGTACCGCCGTTGAGCCCGACATTGCTCAAAGTCTGGGTTCCCAGGGAAACGCTGACGCCGCGGCCCGCCACCATCCCGAGTTCCTTGGTGAGCGTAACCTTGCTCTTGAGATACTCGAACTCGGATGGGCTGAGCTGCGGGTTCTTCTTTTGCAGTTCAACGTATTTCTTGGGATCGAAATTTCCGATAAAAGCGATCCGGACGATGCGGAAGCCGTCAGAGCCCATGCTGGAAACGCTGTTGGCAATGTAGAGATCCATGCCATGGATAATGGACATGACCGCGATCAAGGTAGTGGTGGCGAGGATGATGCCCAGCAGAGTCAGGAAGCTGCGAAGTTTGCTGGAACGCAGTGAATCGGCCGCTACGGCCGCCGCTTCGCGAAAGGACGCAGTTTGGGCCATCGCTTTAAGAGACGAAATTGGCCGTGGCTTTGTTCCGCACTTTACTCATCCAGTCCAAGAGTACCCGGTCCAGCCAAAAGCGGGGCGGCGTCTTCGATATGAATCCGACGTGGCCCCCATGCTCCGGGGCCAGCAGTTGCAGATTGGGATTCTGCGCAAGGGCGGGGTGCTTATAAACTTCAAACGGCACCAGGGGATCGTCCTTGGCGTGAATCAGCAGAGCCGGCACCCGAATCCTGTCCAGGAACTGATTGGAGGATTGGGTGGCGTAATAATTGTCTGCGTCGCCGAATCCGAAAGCTGGGGCTGTGATTTTATCGTCGAACTCGTAGACGCTCTTAACGTCGTCGAGGCGCTCCAGCGCAAACAGTCCAGGCGCGGATTGAGCTTTGATACGGATACGCTGCTTCAGGCGGCCAAGAAAACGCCGGGAGTACATAAAATTGGACGGAGCGGCCAGCCTCCTGGCACAGGCGGCGAGATCGATGGGGGTGGAGACGGCGATCACGCCGGCGATGAGTTCGGGCGCTCGCTCACCCAGCTCGCCGGCCAGCTTGAGAACAACATTCCCTCCCAGCGAGAAGCCTGCCAGGAAGATGGGCGCTTCGGCCTTGATCTGGCGAACGACGGCCAGCAGGTCGGATGTTTGACCGGAGTGATACAGGCCGCGGCCGCTGAGATGTTCGGTGCCCCCGCAGCTACGCATGTTAAAACGGTGGGCCGCCCATCCGGCCTGGAGCAGTTCATGAGCGAGGCTGCGGGCATAGCCAGACTGGCTGGAACCTTCCAAGCCGTGGACCACGATTACTTCGGCGACAGGCGCGCTGGAGGGTCTCTGCGAATGAACGAGAACGCGTACGCCGGGCTCGGTGTCATAAAGCTTGACTTCCAGCGGGAAACGTTGGGTGTCCATCGGACGAGGCCAGTAATTGGCCGCGATGGTGCCCAGATGGGGGTTCTTAAAAAAGGGAACGAATGCTCTCAAAACACCATTCTATGTGTTCCGAGGTGTATGTGTTCTGAGGCGGGGAAAGAAAAGGGCGGACAAGGAGACCGCCCCAAGAATGGACACAAGACATCGTTGATATCGTCCGCCGCTCAGCTTTCTGAAGCCGCTGCAGTCAACACGGAGCTAACCTGCGAGAAGATAGTGCTGATGCTGCTCGCGACATTCGGCATGATCGCGCCCGCGGCCACGGCCACGAAACCGGCCATGAGCGCGTATTCGATAAGATCCTGCCCCCGCGTATCCTTCCATAACTGAAACCGCAATAAAATTTGATTCGCTATTTTCACTACCGCTCCTCTCTATTTGAATTATGAGCGTAGGGGGGGGTGATAGCGCTCAGCAATTTATTTTAGGTTAGTAGGAATTTGACCTTATTACTGTGTCGAAACAGGTTCCAGGACGCAATCGGATAGAGATGGCTAAGTGCCTCAAGCGTAAGCGGTATCCAGGATCTTCTGAATCAATACATCGTATTCGAGCCCGGCTGCAGAGGCCGCTTGGGCGAAGTCGTCGTCTTGGGCCAGGGACGGGTTGGGGTTGGCCTCGATGATGGCGATTTCACCCGCAGGCGTCAAACGGACATCGATTCTGCCGAGGCCGCGGATCTTGAGCACCCGATAAACCTTGCGAGCCAGGCGCGCGAGCTTCTCTTCAAAACCTTCCGGAAGTTCGCTGGCCGCTCCATTGCGGATACCCCACTTTTTCCGGTAGGCGTCGTCCCACTTGGCTTTGAATGTCGCGAACTTTGGTTCGTCGTCGGGAACCTGGTTGAAGAAAATCTCGCGCGGCGGAAAGACGTTTAGTTTACGATTGCCCATGACGCTGAGATACAGCTCGCGGCCGTCAATGTACTCTTCGATGAGCGCGTCGCAATGAAATTTTTCGTGAACGAAGCGGGCCCGCTCGAGAGCTTCCTCTTCGCTCTTGGCGAAGGAGGCTTTGCTGATCCCGTCCGAAGATTCCTCGCCGACAGGTTTGACAAAGGCGGGATAGACGAAGCGGCGGAGCCGTTTCAACGGACGCTGCTGTGGCGAAATGACAAAGTGCGGAACGCGCACACGGTGGTAAGCGAGGATCTTCTTAGCTAGCGCTTTGTCCTTGCAAAGCATTAAACCTTCGGGGCGCGCGCCGGTATAGCGAACCTTCATGAGTTCGAGCAGGGCTGGAATATTGGCCTCATGCGCACGGTCGGAGTGGAACGACTCGGTGAGGTTGAAGACCACTTCGGGCGCGAAGGATTTGATCTTTTCGACAATGGGCAGGACATCGTCAAAGACCGCCAGCGTCTCCACCTCGTGTCCCAATCGTTTCAGGCAGGCCAGGACGTCGGCCTCGGTCTCTTTGTCTTCCTGCTCCTTCAACTCTCGAGGGGAAAAGGTTTCGCCGGCGGCGGCCCGGCGTGCGATATCGAAGACAACCAAAACTTTCACGTCTTAGACAGACCTCTTGAACCGTCCGGTATGGAGATAGTTGGTGACCAGCGCGGCGAGATAGGCCGCGAGCTCGAACGAAACGCGTGCCTGATCGGGCGGCGGGGGCGTGGTCAACCCGAGTTGCTGGCAGCGCTGAATGAACTTGCGGACCAACATGTCAACGGTATACTTGCGCTGTCCTGTCCAGCGAACGATGGACCCGACCAGTGCGCTGCGATTCTTACGCATCACCCGCGCGGCGGATTCTCCGTTTGGTTCACCATTTCCAAATATAACGCGCAGGTCGGCGTCGTAAAAGTCGGGAAACTCTTCGGCATAGAGTTTTCTTCGGTCGGCGTAGTGCCGCGCGAGCGTTCGCCGGAGTTTACTGGCATCGGAAATGCGGCGGCCGTGCTTCACCTTGGGCGATTTGCCTTGGATCTCTTCCATCAGGGAGTGCACGAATTCCAGTTTTTCGAGGGCTTTCCAACCGCGATATTGTTTGCGCCACTCGTCCGGAGGCATGGAGAGCCAAACCGCAAAGGTTTCGGCGAAGTCTTCATCGGGATGAGCCTGCGCGTACCAATTGGGAAGATGGCGGACGAAACCCTTGCTGTAGGGGCGAGGCTGATAGGTTTCGGGCGAATACTCCTTCTCGGGGCTTCCAAAAACGCGCCGCCAGTCGTCGCGCGAAGAAAGCCGGTAAGCGTGGTCGATGGCGTGTCCGCATTCGTGCCGCAGGAGCTGCTGGCACCATTCGGGCGTTCCGCCTTCGACCTCCAGCATCTGACGCAGCTCGAGGGCTTTCAAGCGGGGATGCGCAAGGTAGAACGGAATTGCGATGGCGGGGACGCCGGCGGGCGAGAACCACTCGTCGCCCAGGTAGCAGGCCGGCCGAAAGGCGAGGCCACGCGCGGCGAGTTCTTCATTCAACTGATTTACCCGGCCCTCCAGTTCGCTGCCTTCGATCCGGACAGCAAGATCGCAGATGCGCCAGGTCAGCAGCTCGTCGTCTTTGAGATTTTCCCAGGCCGGGTCGGGGGCGGGCTCCACGGCATTTATCGTAGCCGAAAATAGGGACAGTGCACTCAAACCCCTATTTTCGGGCGGGTGCGTGGCGGAAACGTGATGGAACGTCCCGGCACAAACCGCCGGTGCGAAGTTGGACCATGTCACAATTGCCGTGCGTATCCGGAGGCGGCTAAGCGCGTCTACTCGGACCTGGGGTTTTCGATCATGAACGGTGGTCGGCAGCCAACCGGCACCGAAGATTCTCCGGCCTACAGGTCGCCTCGGCCGAGCAGACAAGCGCCCGATCCTGGCGCGGGCCGGGCCGAAGATCAGGGGCCCGGGCTCGGAGCGATCACGCGGGCCGCGCGAAATCCGCTCCCAGAGTTCGGCGTACTCGGCAAAGAGATCGGTGCTCGAGAGAGGCAGCATCTTTCTGCTACGCGCGAGCGGTGCCCGCGGCCCGCTCGGCTAGGCGACTCAAGGAGCGCGACAAACTGTCGGTGTTAGTCTCGCCTGAAAACGTCGCTGGAACGTGGCTGGAATTCCAGGCTCCACGTCCTTTAGTCTTCCCGGCGAAATCGGTATTTGAGTGCACTGTCCCTAATTTTGAGGCGGGCGCCGGCCCCGTAGACCATCCAGCCGACGGCCAGGCGGCGGAGGGTCCGAGCGGGGGTCCGGTAAGCGGGGTTGGCCTGAAGTCGCTTTTCTTCGGTTGCCAGGAGCTTGGCGACGGCGGCGTCCGTCGGACGGAAGCCGAGTTTTCGATAAAACCAGAATGCGCCGGATTCGATCGCTTCCTCGTTGTTGAGGCCGAGCTGGTAGGGATCGACGATGAAGAGGGTGACGCCGACCAGTTGTTGAAACAACCGCAAGAGGCGCCCGTAGAGCCAGGCGGTCTCGCCCTCGCGAAAGGTGTAATAAAGGTTGAAGCCGACCTCCATCTGCTTCCGAAACGTGAGCGTCTCGATATATCCGATAGGCACCGCGTTCTTGAAGAACATACCGGCGTGATAGGTACGCAGCGGCAGCCTATGTTCCGGCAAAACGGCCGAGACAAAGACCTCGACGCCACGGCCCAGCTCGGCGCGGTGGACATTCGATGGATCGCCGTAGGTAAAGCCGTGGAGTTCGCGAAAACGCATAGCGGAAGTATCGCGGGCCAGGTCGAGCATCTTTTCCCCGCGAGCCCGGCTGAGTTTCGTGATGGAAAGCGGCGGCGATTTCAGCTCGGCATCCAGCGATACATCGGCGCGCCGAAGCAGCGGGACGGCGTGGTAGAAGAATCGCCGCACGCCGGGCAGCCGCAGGTTGGTCCGGGTGGCTGGTATGTTGTCGAGATCCCAGCGCAGAGCCAGTTCGGCATGCGCGTAAAGATCGGCTATGACGTCCGCCGGCAATTTAACCTTCTCCAGGCGCGAGACCAGCCAGCGCAGATCGGAGCCTTCCGCCTTGCTCTTAGCAGCCCGAAACCAGTCGAGAAAGGGAATGTTCGCCTCCACCAATGCATCTTCGGCATAAAACGGATGGAGGCGGGAAAGGAGCGGCCCGAGAAGCGTTTCATCGGAGCCTTCCCAATCGATGTCGACGCTATTAGCGTGATGGCGCGCCAGCCAGCGGGCCATGTCATAAGTGAAGACGGCGGATAAACTGGTGCCGGAGATCCCGGCGACATCGGGTTGCTCGAAGGGCTCGAGATCCGCCCCGCTCCGGCGAAGCAGCGCGATCCGCCGAGAAAACGACGCGAGTAGACGGTCCGTTAAGCGCAAAATCCGGGCGTTCGGAGGATAGGCACGGAAGAATAGCAATGTCTCATGTAAGCGGATTAGCGAGTGAGCGTCCCGGAAACGCCGCCGATCGAGCACGCTAAGAATTTCCGCGAGGCCAGCCATCTCAGCGGAGGCGAACTGGCGTTTGGCGGCTTCGAGGCGATCGAGCAGCCGCTCCAAAGAATTCGACGATGGCATGGAGACAATCGCAGTCTACAACAGTCCCTGCTGGTTTTGCCTGAAACCCGTTTTCCGGGGGACCGTCTGTTACTATGACTAAAAGTGCGCGTGAAAGTCCTATTTTTCGGTATGTTGCGGGACATTGTGGGCCGCGCGGAAGAAGAGATCGAAGTGGCAGCTGGTTCCTGTCTCGGTTGCGTCTTCGATCTCTACGCTCGCCGGTTTCCACGGCTGGGCGAGCTCAAATCAAGTATCGTACTGGCTCGCAATCATCAGTTCAGCGATCGATCGGATATTATCGGCGATGGCGACGAGATCGCATTTCTGCCACCGGTAAGCGGAGGTTCGGGACGCTACACACAGCAGATTTTCGACGCCGAACAGGGCTATCTCTTCGCTCTTACACGCGAGCCGATCGACACGTCCGCAGTCGCCAGGCAACTGCTGCGAGGCGAAGACGGCGCGATGGTGAACTTCGAGGGGGTGGTGCGGAACAATACCAAAGGACGCCGCACGCAG
Organism: Bryobacteraceae bacterium; assembly: GCA_035484655.1. Lineage (GTDB taxonomy): Bacteria > Acidobacteriota > Terriglobia > Bryobacterales > Bryobacteraceae > Palsa-89. The sequence continues at coordinate 31,961 of DATHOT010000134.1, forward strand.
TTCCTGGACTATGAATGCTACGAGGCGATGGCGGTGAAGATGATGGCCGAGATCGGGCGTGAGATCGCTCGCACGCATCCGATCGGCCGCATCGCAATGGTTCACCGTTTAGGCCGCATGGAAATCGGCGAGACTAGCGTCGCGGTGATTGTGACGGCGCCTCATCGCAAGCCGGCCTTCGAGGCCGCGCTCGAAGGCATCAACCGGCTCAAGCGCATCGTTCCGATCTGGAAAAAGGAGCATTTTTCCGACGGAGAAATCTGGGTTGAAGGGGAGTGGGACGAATCGGTCCTCAAAAAGTGATCCGTCAAGCCGTTTGTTTTCTCCTGGCCGTCCTGCTAGCGGCCGTGCCGGCGCAGCCCCAGCCGGATACCGTCATCCGCGTGAATGTACGACTGGTGCGTATGCTGGTCACCGTGAAAGACGCCAATGGGCAACTGATAGGCTCGCTAAACAAGAACGATTTTACGATTTTCGATAACGGCGTCAAGCAAGACATCGCAGTGTTTGAACGGCAGACAGAACAGCCCTTGTCGGTGGCGGTCCTGGTAGATACCAGCGCGTCCACAGGCATCGAGCTGCGCTATGAGCTCGATTCTGTCAGCAAATTTCTGAGGGCGCTGCTAGGCGAGGGAAACCCGAACGACACAGTGGCGCTGTACAGCTTCAATTGGCAAGTGAACCTGCTTAGCAGCTACACTCGGCGCTTTGCGCGAGTGGATCAACAGTTGAAACAGCTCAAATCGGAAGGCGGAACATCGCTGTACGACGCGATTTACCTGGCCTCGCGAGAACTGGAGCTGCGCGATGGCCGGCACGTCATGGTAATTGTCACCGATGGCGGCGACACCACCAGCGTCAAGGATTTCCATCAGGCGCTCGAGGCGGCGCAACTGGCCGATACGCTGCTCTACCCGGTTTTGGTAGTTCCGATCACTAACGACGCTGGCCGCAACGTCGGCGGCGAGAACGCGTTGACTACGCTTGCGGCCGGCACGGGAGGCCACGTCTTCCTGCCGAGCCTTGGTGCGGAACTGGACCGGGCGTTTTCCGACATCCTGCGAGAATTGAGGACGCAGTATATGATCGGCTTTTATCCGAAAGACGTACCGCCTACGAAGGATCGCTTCCACACGTTGAAGGTCAGCGTGCAAGGCCCGAATTTGCGGGTCATTACGCGCAACGGCTATTATGGTGAATCGAGCGAGCCCTACAGGCGGTTTGGGCGGTGAACGACAATTTAATGAGCAAGGCTAAGACTAAGGCTCCGGAGCAGACCTTTGAGGAAGTCAAGTATCTTCGATATCTGATCGACCAAGAAATCCCGGTCCGCATCCGTCTGAGCAGCAATGAAGAAGTAACGGGGATCATCGAGTTTTACGACGCCAACTTCATCCGGCTCACGCGCGAAGGCGTGCCCAATCTGTTCCTGTTCAAACACGATATTAAGTATCTGTACGAAGAGCCCGAGTAAGGGCCACTAGCCCAGCCAGTCGGATGCCTTCCTACCTTGAAACCAGCGTCGAAATCGCGCGCGAAGCCGGCGCCCTGCTCGCTAAGTACTTCGAGCGCCGCGTCACATTCCAGCTGAAGGGCGAGCACGACCTGGTGACCGAGGCCGACCGCGCCTCCGAACAACTGGTCGTCGAGCGATTGCGCGCCCATTTTCCTTCGCACTCGATCGTAGCCGAGGAAGGCGGCGGCCATACCGGCTCGCCGGAATATTGCTGGTACGTCGATCCGCTGGATGGCACCACCAATTTCGCGCACGGCTTTCCGATGTACAACGTCACCCTGGCGCTGGAGCAGTCTGGAGAGCTGATCGCGGGCGTGATCTTCGATCCGGAAAGGAACGAAATGTTCACTGCCGAGCGGGGATCGGGGGCCTATCTGAACAACCGCCGCATTCGCGTGTCCAAGGTGAGCCAGATCGAAGACACGCTGGTGGCGACCGGCTTTCCCAGCCAGAAGCGCCATCAAAACGTCAACGTCCACTTTTACTATCAGCTCGCGATGGTGACGCACGGAGTCCGTCGGGCGGGTTCGGCGGCGCTCGATCTGGCGTATGTCGCCAGCGGCCGCCTGGATGGATTTTGGGAATTCGGCCTCAAGCCTTGGGATATGGCGGCGGGCAGCCTCCTGATTACCGAAGCGGGTGGCAAGTGTTCGGACATGACAGGCGGCCCTGTGAAGTTACGAGGTCCGCACCTGCTGGCCGATAACGGACTGGTTCACCAGCAGATCCTGGATCTGTTCGCCGAGATTTTCCGCGGCGAGTACCGGTTTCCGATGCCTGCGATCCGGTGAGTTTCTGGTTTCTAGTTGCTGGCTTCTAGTAGCCTGTTCGGCCCTCGACGGCGGCTTTGGTTCCGCGCAGAGTGTTCTGCATCGATTCCTTGGGGAACTTACTCACGAAACCTTTGATCATCCATCCCAAGGCAGGCGGTAGGTCGCGTGACAGTGAGATGGCCCGGCATTCGGCATACACACCACCATCGGCCTCCTCGAATCGCCAATACGAATTCAGGCGCCATAGGAATCCGGAGTCGCGGCCGGCCGGCTCTTCTGCGGTGAGGGAGCGGTCAGGATCCACCACCTCGCCGACCCGTGTGGAACGGGAGACCACCAACATGTGCCTGGGGTCGGGCTGGCTGAAACGGACGTGATACTCGCTGTTCAACACCACGGTTACCCATGCCTGTCTTTTAAGGAGACGCAGGAAGATGTCGTACTCATCGCCCTGATGCGCAAGCTGTTTGGACTCGATTACTTCCGGCTTATAGAACTTCTTATAGTCGTCGTAATCCTGGAGAACAGCTTTCACTTTCTGGATGGTCGCCTGGGGAATAAACATGATGCCTCGCCAATCCTGGATCATTCCGCCTTCAATATCTTCGGGTGGCGCGAAAGAATCGATCCGCACTTCCCCGCCCCGCAGCTTGGCAGTGCCCGGAAAGCTCCCGGCATCGTAAGTCATAGCAGCTTCGGCGGAGTCGACGTAACGATCGAACGCGCGGATTGCTTCCGGGGTGAGCGTGGGGGATGAAAATGCGCTGGGCGAAGGCAGCAGAAGCAGAACCAGCAGGCGCGCAGCGGTCACAAGTATATTGACGCGCATGCCGCACTCTTGGTTCATGAGCCGTAAAGATGCGCGCTTCGCTGCCCAATCCTTTACTTTCAACTACATAAGATGTTACGCTGAAACCTCATAATGCGAACTGTCGATTTGATCCACCGAAAACGAGATGGTGAAGAATTATCGCCGGAAGAAATCGCGACTTTAGTGGACGGCTACAACCGGAATGAAATTCCGGATTATCAGATGTCTGCCTTTCTGATGGCCGTCTTCTTCTCCGGCATGTCGGATCGGGAGGTCAGCGCGCTGACCGAATGCATAATCCGTTCCGGAGAGTTGGTCGATCTTAGTTCCATTCCCGGCATAAAAGTGGACAAGCATTCCACCGGCGGGGTGGGAGACAAAACCAGCCTGATCTCGGCGCCGCTGGCAGCCTCGGCCGGCGTAATAGTACCGATGATTTCAGGACGCGGCTTGGGACACACCGGCGGGACCCTCGATAAGCTGGAGGCCATTCCGGGCTTTCGCACCGACCTGACTATCGATGAATTCCGCGAGCAGCTCAAGAAACACGGCTTGGCTTTCATCGGCCAGACTCCCGAGGTGGCGCCCGCCGACGGCAAGCTGTATTCGCTTCGGGATGCCACGTCGACGGTAGAATCGATTCCACTGATCGCGTCCTCCATCATGTCGAAAAAGCTGGCGGTGGGTCTGGACGCGATCGTTTTGGACGTCAAAGTGGGCAACGGCGCGTTCATGAAACGGCAAGTGGATGCGCGCCGGCTGGCGCAGATGATGGTGGGCATCGGACGCCGCATGGACAAGCGGGTGCAGGCGCTGATCACCGACATGAACCAGCCCTTGGGCTACGCCGTGGGCAACGCGCTCGAGGTGATGGAGGTTTCACAGACCCTCCAGAACGCCGGGCCAACCGATCTGACCCGCATCTCACTCGAGCTGGCCGCGCGCATGATCTTCCTGGCCAAAATCGCTCCCACACTCGACGAGGCGCGCGAAGTGGCCCAGCAAAAGCTGCTGGACGGCTCGGGCTATCGAAAGTTCAAGGATGTCATCGAGGCGCAGGGCGGCAATCCGAATGTCCTGGATCGGTTCGAGCTGTTGCCTAACGCCACCGGCGTCCGCGAGATTGCCTCGCCGCGAGCCGGATACGTCAGCGCCATCGATGCCGAGGACATCGGCATGGCATCCTCCATGATCGGCGCCGGACGGAACACCAAAGAAGACACCATCGATCCGGCCGTGGGCGTGATCCTGGAAGTAAAGACAGGTCAAAAGATCGAGGCTGGCGCGGTGCTGTGCCGGCTCTATTACACGCGCGAAGACAATCTGGAAGAAGCCGCCCAGGAGATCGAGGACGCGTTTCGAATTTCCGCCACGCCGCCCGAGGAGCGAGAGCTGATCCTGGAAGTGGTCAGCTGATCCGGGAATGGAGCGGTACACCGGGATCCTCGGCATTCTCGCGATCCTGGTAGTTTGCATCCTTTTTTCCAAGCACCGGCGCGCCATTCGGCCGGGGCTGATTCTATGGGGTGTGGCGTTGCAGCTCACCTTCGCCTTTATCGTCTTGCGTACCCCGGCCTCGTCGGCTTTCCAGGTCGCCAGCGATAAAGTAAACGCGCTGATCGGATATTCGCAGGCCGGCAGCAAATTCGTTTTCGGCGACCAACTGGGCGGAAGCCAGCCGGTGGTTTTCGCTTTTCAAGTGCTGCCGATCGTCATCTTCATATCGAGCCTGTTCGCCATCCTCTACTATTTCGGCGTCATGCAGGTATTCGTGCGCGCTATGGCGGTGGTAATGCAGCGAGTCATGGGCGCCAGCGGCGCGGAATCGACCAACGTGGCCGCCAGTATTTTCATGGGCCAGACCGAAGCTCCGCTCACCATCCGGCCCTTTCTGGCCGGGATGACGGAGAGCGAGTTGTTCACCGTTATGACCAGCGGGATGGCGCACGTCTCGGGCGCGGTCATGGCCGCGTATGTATTAATGGCGCACGTCGAAATCCGCCATCTGCTGACGGCGGTGATTATGACCGCTCCGGCCACCATCATGCTGGCCAAGATCCTGATGCCGGAAGTGGACAAGCCTGCGACAGCCGGTGGCGTGAAGATCACGGTAGAGAAACCTGGAATCAATTTGATCGACGCGGCCGCGCGCGGCGCCGGTGACGGACTGCATCTGGCTCTCAACATCGCCGCCATGCTCATAGCCTTTATCGCGCTGATCGCGATGTGCAACGGCATCCTGAGCTATTTACATATCACGCTGCAGGAGATTTTCGGATACATCTTTGCTCCCGTGGCGTGGTTGCTGGGCGTGAAATACAACGACTGCGCGTCGATCGGGAATCTGTTGGGCACGCGCCTGGTGCTCAACGAATTTATCGCGTTTCAACAGCTCGGGCCCATGAAGGATCATCTCGATCCACGTTCTTTTACCATCGCGACTTACGCCTTGTGCGGGTTTGCGAATTTCAGCTCGATAGCGATCCAGATCGGTGGAATCGGCGCACTGGCTCCCACTCGGAAATCGGACCTCGCCCGGCTCGGATTGAAGGCCGTCGCCGCCGGAACCATGGCGAACTTTATGTCGGCTTGCATCGCCGGCATGCTGCTCTAATGCAGGCCGCGTTCGATTATATTCGCTCCCAGACCAGCCGCGAGCCGCGTGTGGCGGTGGTGCTGGGCAGCGGACTTGGCGCGTTCGCCGAGGAACTCACTCACCCGCTCGAGATTCCTTACGCCGGAATTCCGGATTGGCCGGTCTCAACCGCCGTCGGCCATGCGGGCCAACTGGTGTTTGGCAAGATCGATGGGCTGGAGATAGCCGTGATGGCCGGACGCAGTCATCTGTATGAAGGCTACTCGCCGGCCGAAGTGACCATGGGAGTGCGGGTGCTGCATAAGTTGGGCGTGCGGTCGATTATCTTTACCAACGCCGCCGGCGGCATCAATCTCTCCTATTCGGCGGGCGCGTTGGTGCTGATCTCCGATCACATTAATTTGCAGGGCTCGAATCCGCTGATCGGTCCTAACGACGACTCCGCCGGGCCGCGATTTCCCGACATGAGCGACGCTTATTCGGCTGATTATCGCGCTATTGCGCATCAGGTAGCGGGCGAATTGGGAATTCCGATGTCGGAGGGGGTGTACGCGGCGGTCACCGGGCCCAGTTATGAAACACCGGCCGAAATCCGGTATCTGCGCAGTATCGGCGCGGACCTGGTAGGCATGTCGACGGTTCCCGAAGTGATCGCCGCCAATCATCTGGGGATGCGCGTGCTGGCCGTCTCCTGCGTGACCAATATGGCGGCGGGCATCCTGCCGCAGAAAATCAATCACGAAGAGGTGCTCGAGACTGGCCGGCGGGTGCGCGACACGCTGGTGGGCTTCTTGAAAGCGGTGGCGCCCCGGTTATGAACAAGCTGATGGAAGCGGCCTTGGCGGCCCGAGCCAACGCGCACGCGCCTTTCTCGAATTTCAAAGTCGGCGCCGCGATCGAAGACGAAACCGGTCGCATTTTCACCGGCTGCAACGTCGAAAACGCGACCTATGGGCTGACCATCTGTGCCGAACGGGTGGCGGTTTTCAAGGCCATCTCGGAAGGTGCGCGCAAGTTTACTCGAATCGCGGTGGCGGCCGATACCGGTGTCCTTACTCCGCCTTGCGGGGCCTGCCGGCAGATTTTATGGGAGTTTTGTGGCGACGCCGAGCTAACGCTGGTAAATTTGCAGGGTAAGACCGAAACATTCCGCTTGAAGGAACTGTTTCCGAGGCCATTCGATGGGTCTTTTCTTACGTAGCGCACGCACTCGTCCGTGCCGCGTTCACACTCGTGTGAACGTCTTGTTGTTTGCCTTCTCTCTCGCTATCCCCGCTTTTTGTGAGCCCGCCGACTGGATTTACAGCGCCCGTTACGTCGTCACCATGGATGCCCAGCATCGCCTGATCGACGACGGCGCGGTGGCCGTCCGCGCCGACCGCATCGTGGGCGTCGGAAAGCACGCGGATATCGCCCGCCAGTTTCAAGCGGCCCACCATCTCGACCGGCCCGAAGCCATCCTCATGCCCGGACTGATCAACACCCATACGCACGCGGCCATGTCATTGCTGCGGGGCATCGCCGACGACCTGCGCTTGCAAGACTGGCTCGAGAAATATATCTTCCCGGCCGAGGCCAAGAATGTTACGCCGGATTTTGTTCTATGGGGTACGCGGCTGGCCTGCCTTGAAATGATGCTGTCCGGCACCACGACGTTTGTGGATATGTATTATTTCGAGGATCGCGTCGCGCAGGCCGCCAAAGAAGCGGGAATGCGCGGCGTTCTGGGCGAAACGATCCTGAAGTTTAAGAGTCCCGATTCAGCCACCCCCAACGATGCCCTTCAATTCACCGAGAAATTCATCCAGCAATACAAGAACGACCCGCTGATTGTCCCCGCTCCCGCGCCGCACGCTATCTTTACGAACGAGGACCGCGATCTGAGGGCCGCGCGCCAGCTCGCCGATAAATACAGCGTGCCGGTGATCATCCATCTGTCCGAGACCAAAGTTGAAAATGACGACGCACTGCGGACGCGAGGGATGAGTCCCACGCGGTTACTGGATACTTTGGGAGTGCTGAATGGCCCGACCATCGCCGCGCACGGCGTGTGGCTGGACGACGCGGATATGAAAATCCTGAAGGAGCGCGGCACTGGAATCGCCCATTGCCCCTCCAGCAACATGAAGCTTGCTAGCGGAGTCGCTCCGGTGATTAAGCTGCTCGGGCTTGGAATCCCGGTCGGACTCGGCACCGACGGCCCGGCCGGAAGCAACAACGATTTCGACATGATGGAGGAGATGAATCTCGCTGCCGATCTACAGAAGGTGACCACCGGCGATCCCACGGCATTGAATGCCGAGCAGGCCATCGCCATGGCGACCATCCAGGGGGCGCGTGTCGCGGGCCTCGAGAAACAGACTGGATCGCTCGAACCCGGCAAGCGCGCCGATTTGATCACGCTGCGGCTCGACCGGCCCCATGCCGTGCCGCTCTACAACGTCTACTCGCAAATCGTCTACGCCCTCAAGGGATCGGATGTCGAGGACGTGATGATAAATGGGAAGCCGATCGTGCACGAAGGCCGCTCACTGACCCTGGACGAAAAGCTGATTCTCGCCAAAGCGAAGGAATATGGCGCCAAGGTGGCCGCGTCACTCAAATAGTTCAAGGGGTTCCGGGGGCCAGCCCGACAACTCCAGTTCAATGACTTGCTCTACACGTAGCGCAGGTCTAAGGCCTGCGAGAGACTTTTTCAGCAGCCTTCTAGACGCGAGAGCGTTATTGCCCTGGGGAATAGGCTCTAGCGCTACGGAATAGTCTTCCGCGGAAAGTTCTCGCGATCTTTCACTTCAGTGGAGAGCAGTCACACTTCGTTCGCACTTACCAGTTTCAATCTGCAAATATCTTGATGCAGTGAAAACTGACTGCCTGATGAGTTGTATCTCGACGGGTATATTCCATCGCCGGATGGAACTTGCAAACGGAGAAACTAATGTTCCGAAACTTTCGCGTTCTGATTCTTCTCGCTCTCACAACGCTGGCCTGGAATGTCACGCCCGCGTATTCGGTAACACTCACCTCGTACACAGATGTAGGTAGCTTTGACGCAGCGACGAGTGGAAATACGACCATCAGCTTGACGGGCTTGGATGGGAGCTACGGCACATTCCAGGGTCTGTCCGCGGCGAATGGTCTCTCTGACCCAAACGTGCAATTCATCGGAATCGCCGGGGGTGGGTACGGTCTGGCAGTCATAAACACGAGCGGTTTTGGGTGGACCGGCACCGGAGACGCGTTGCTCCAGACCGAATACCCGGGAAATACTTATTACATCCAAGTCAGATTTTCGACTCCAGTCACGGCGTTTGGCACCAATCTGTTTACTAGCAACCCCAACGCCGTGTCCTTTAGCGTCACGCTTTACGGGGCATCATCCACACAGCTTGCAGCACCTTTTACAGCGGCGACCAACCCTCAACCGACCCCTGCATTCTGGGGGGTCACCTCCGACACACTGATTTCGTATGCGGATTTTGCGCTCCAAGGCCCGTCGTCCGGAGGGACGAATGCCTTCCTTGATAATTTCACGTATGGTACAGCCGACCAGTCACCCCCGCCGGAAACACCCGAAGCCGCCACTATGTTGCTGATCGGCTCGGGCCTGGTCGGGCTCGCGATCCTTGGGAAGAAAATGAAACCAGTGCAACCAGCCTAGACCGGCGCGAATGACAGCTACCGGGTCGTGGTCCGGTAGCTGTCTGAGCTAAGTCTTCAGACGGCCGAGCCAGCGTAAGCGCACTACGAAGTGCCGGCCGGTACTGCCATAAAACGTCAGGAAGTTCGGTGAACCGAACACATTGTTCACCACCGTGTAGTTTTTGTGATCCGTTATATTGTTCAATCCGCCGCGCAGTGCGAACCGGTAGCCGAAAAGATGCGTGGTCCACTCCAGGTGCAGATTCAGGTTGACGTACTCGGGAAAACGATCCGAATTCGGCGCTCCCAGCACGCGGCCGATTTCATCCTGCACCGAGAACGGAAAGCCAGTCCGCGTTTCGAAAAGATAGGCGACCGCCCAGTTCTTGAACTTGGTCGGAAGATAGCCCCAGGTCAGAAACCGGTTGGGGGAATCCCAGCCGAGGTGGCCAGAGTTGGCCGATATCAACAAGGGTTGGTCCACCGTAACGTCGGCCACGTAGTTGGAATACGCGCGCGAGCGGGTATAGCTGGCCATCCACTCGTATCCTTTGCCAAAGGACTGACGTAGGGCGACCTCAGCCGAGTCGTACTCTTGCGTGCCCTGGTTCTCGAGCTGGTAGATAGCTTCAAACTGCGTGGTCTGATAAAACTGGACGAATTCGGGGGGCGGCGGAGCGTTCGGATTCAAAACATTCACGTAGGTGAAGCCATGTTTGCCTCGCCGGCGCAAAAGATTGACGCGCAGCAGAATCCTGTCGGGCAACATCTGCTCTAGCCCGAAACTCCAGTTTTGATAACGCGGCATCTGCAAACCGCGCGGGTCGATGGTGAACACGGTAGCGGCCGGACCACTGATAACGGTGCCATCGGGGTTGTAGAGCGTGGTCAGCGAATACTGGTCTTGGGGACGGCTGAAAAGCTGCGGCGTAGTGGGATCGTATAGGATCGCGTAGCCGCCCGAGAGCTTCGTATTCTTCCATCCGAAGGGCGCGTATGAGAAGGAGACTCGCGGCGCCACCACGGTCTGGCGGACCAGTTCGTCCCAATCCTGCCGCAGGCCCAGTTCCAGCACCAGATTGGGTTTGATCTTCCAGTTGTCCACGAGATAGGACGACGCTTCCAGGCTGGGGCGCGACAACACGCCGCTGCCCGCGAAAGTTACGAGACGCAGCACGTCGTTCGTGAGCCCTACGTTTTCATAACCGGTGCGGCGGGTGTTTTGCGTGTAGTCCAGACGATCCAAATCGATGCCGGTTTTGAACTCATGCGTTCCCAGCCAGTGAAATGAGGGCAAAAACAAGTTCGCTAAGGCCTGTTTTCTTTGAGACGTCTTGGTAGTATCGAGATAATAATTCCCCTGGCGCCCGTTGGGAGTAAAAACATATAGCGCGTCGCCTTGCGGAACCTCGCGCGAGAAGGTGCGCAGGTCCGAGAAGCCGAACTCGAGCAACGTTCCGCGCGTGAGATAAACCTGGTCCTTGGCGCTGAAGAACCATTCGCGATTGCGCAGATCGACCGTGGTGGGAATCGGGTCGAGTGCGCCCAGATTGGCGCTGGGATTGACATTAACATTGACCAGAAAGTCCGTGAAGATGATGTTCGAGGGCGTCAGGTTGACCTGAGCGTGCAGCAGGTTGCTGCCACCATAACTGCTCCGCGTGTTTTGCCCGCTGGGCAGGCCCGGAACGACCAGCTCGTTATAGGTCCCGTCGATATTGTCGGAAAACCAGGCGCGGTCTTTGACTATCGGCCCGGAAAAGTTCAATCGCGGCGTGAAGGCGCCGATGTGCAGTCCTCCGTTGGTATCGATGCCCGGGACAAAATTGGTGCCGGAATAGCGAAACGCATCGTCTCCTGTTTCGGTATGGATGGCCAGGACGCCGGAGGAGCCTTTCCCATACTCGGGCGAATAGCGGCTGTTCAGGAACTCCAGGGATCGCACGCTATCGGCGCTGAGATGCGTATTGAACGTGCCGGTCAGCGGGTCGCTGATGTTAAAGCCGTCCAGATTATATTGCACCTGGTTCTCGGCGCCCCCTTCGAAATGCAGATCGCCGGCCGGCCCTTGCACCACTCCCGGCATCAGGGGCATGGCGTTGCGCAGATCATGCGTGGAAGGATACGGAATGTCGAAGATTTCCTTTCCGCTAAGCCGCTGCTCGGAGTCAGTCTGGTCGACGTCGATTGGAGAAGGAGAAGACTTCACGTCGACCGATTCGGACGTGTTCCGGATATGATTCAAAGTCAGCAGGATCTCGTTGGGGCCTTCCCGAATGTCGAGCGGGCGGTTCGTAAGCGGGAAAAAGTCGGTCTGCGCCACCGTAATCAGGTAGCTGCCTGGCTGGAGGAGCGTCGCTTGAAATGCGCCAGTCGGATCCGCGGTGGCCCGGATCGCCGGGCTGGAGGCTGATGACGGACTAGCCGGCAACCGCAGGGAGACCTCGGCACCCGAAACCTGGGCGTTAGCTTCATCCACTACCCGGCCGCGCAGCGTGACGTCGGCGGCAGACAAGCCCATACCGAGGAAGCACAACACCGCGTACCGTAATGCACGCCCCCCTCGGGAAAACATCTTATCTAGCACTATACTCTCTCGGGAGGCCGCTCGCTACGCAAAAAGGCGGGGAGCATTCTACAAGTAACTGATTATAAACATTCGTTTAGTCTAGCAGGCTCGGGGATCGGCTCTTGCCCAAACGAGATACTGATGATATGCTTATATTAGTTGATAACCGAACGCTAAGATCTAGCGTCTAGAGAGTAGGTCCCATGGATTTCAACCGCTTCACCGAAAAACTCCAGGAAGCCGTTCGCACCGCGCAGTCCCTTGCCTCCAGCCATGGAAACCAACAAGTGGATACTGAGCACCTGATGCTCGCCCTTTTGGAGCAACCGGGAGGCTTGGCCCCTTCTATCCTCAACAAAGCGGACGTTAAGGTGGACACGCTGCGCAGCCGTTTTCAACAAGAGATCGACCGGCTGCCAAAGGTCTCCGGCGCCTCCGGCGGGCCGGATCAGATTTACGTCACCACGCGGCTCACCAAGCTGCTGACCCAGGCCGAGGAGGAGGCCAAGCGGCTGAAGGACGAGTTCACTTCCATAGAGCATGTCTTATTGGCCGCCACGGATGACTCTGGGCCCACGGGCAAGATCTTTCGCGAATTCGGGGTCACGCGCGAGCGCCTGATGCGAGCCCTGCAGGAAGTGCGCGGCAGCCAGCGGGTGACCAGCCAGAATCCGGAGGCCACCTATGAGGCTTTGGAAAAATACGGCCGGGATCTGACGCAACTGGCCGCGCAGAACAAGCTGGACCCGGTGATCGGGCGCGATGAAGAGATCCGGCGCGTGATCCAGGTGCTCTCGCGGCGCACCAAGAACAATCCCGTGCTGATCGGCGAGCCGGGCGTCGGAAAGACCGCCATCGTCGAGGGTTTGGCCGGACGCATCGTTCGCGGCGATGTGCCGGAGGGATTAAAGGACAAACGGGTAGTATCGCTCGACATGGGCGCATTGATCGCCGGCGCAAAATTCCGGGGCGAGTTCGAGGAGCGCCTGAAAGCCGTCCTGAAGGAAGTGCAAACGTCGGAAGGCCAAGTCATCCTGTTTATCGACGAGCTGCACACTGTTGTCGGCGCGGGCAAGGCGGAAGGCGCCATGGATGCCGGGAATCTGCTGAAGCCCATGCTGGCGCGCGGCGAGCTGCATTGCATCGGCGCCACGACGCTGGACGAATACCGGAAATACATCGAGAAGGACGCCGCGCTGGAGCGCCGCTTCCAAACGGTTTTCGTCGATCAGCCAAGCGTGGAAGATACCATTTCCATCCTGCGCGGTCTGCGCGAGCGGTATGAGGTCCACCACGGCGTGCGGATCAAAGATTCCGCGCTAGTGGCTGCGGCCGTTCTTTCCAACCGCTACATCAGCGATCGTTTCCTGCCCGATAAGGCTATCGACCTGGTGGACGAAGCGGCTGCCAAGCTGCGCACGGAGATCGATTCCATGCCGGCGGACCTGGACGAGATCATGCGGCGGATGATGCAGCTCGAGATCGAACGCGAGGCGCTCAAAAAGGAATCCGACGCCGCCTCCAAGGATCGGCTGAAGAAGATCGAGAAAGAACTAGCTGATCTGAAATCGGAGGCGGATGCGCTCAAAGCGCAGTGGCAGGCCGAAAAACAGGGTGTGCAAAAGCTGCGCGGGCTGCGCGAGCAACTCGAGCAGGTCAAGATCGAAATCGAAAAGGCCGAGCGGCAATATGACCTGAACAAGGCGGCCGAATTGAAGTACGGCAAGCTGACCGAGTTGGAGCGCAAGCTACGAGCCGAGGAAACGAGGCTGGCGGAAAAGCAATCCGTGAAGCGGTTGCTCAAAGAAGAAGTGGACGAGGAAGACATCGCCGAAGTGGTCAGCCGCTGGACGGGAGTTCCGGTCTCGAAGCTGCTCGAGGGTGAGATGCGCAAGCTGCTTCATTTGGAAGAAGAGTTGCACCGCAGGGTGATCGGACAGGACGAAGCGGTCACGGCGGTGAGCGAGGCAGTGATGCGCGCTCGCTCGGGGTTAAAAGACCCTAACCGTCCGATAGGCAGTTTCATCTTCTTAGGCCCGACCGGCGTGGGCAAAACCGAGTTGGCGCGCGCCCTGGCGGAGTTCCTGTTCGACGACGAAAAGGCCATGATTCGTATCGATATGTCCGAGTACCAGGAAAAACATACAGTGGCCCGGCTGGTTGGAGCACCCCCAGGTTACGTCGGTTACGAAGAAGGGGGGCAACTAACGGAGTCCGTGCGACGTCGTCCATATTGTGTAGTCCTTTTCGACGAAATCGAAAAAGCACACTCTGACGTGTTCAACGTGTTGCTCCAAATCCTTGATGATGGGCGTCTAACGGATGGGCAGGGGCGCACGGTGGACTTTAAAAACACTATTGTGATCATGACGTCCAATATCGGCAGCCATCGAATCCTGGAATACCGGGGAACGTTCGGGGGCGACGGATACGATCGGATGAAGACCACCGTTCTCGAGGAATTGCGTCTTCAATTCCGTCCGGAATTCCTGAACCGCGTGGACGAAGTCATCGTGTTCCACGCACTGTCGGAAGAGCATCTGAAAGAGATTGTCGAGATCCAGCTAAACGGGCTGCGCAAGCGGCTGGCGGACCGGCATATTGAATTGGAATTGACGGATCGGGCTCGCGGACATTTGGTCCGCACCGGCTACGATCCAAACTACGGCGCCCGGCCGTTGAAACGGGCTATCCAGCGCGAAATTGAAACGCCAATGGCGCGCATGATTCTGGGCGGCGAGATTCGTGACGGACACCGTGTTTTGGTGGACCTCGACCAGTCTGGAAACCTGAAGTTTGAATCCAAAATCGCGAGTCGTGAGCGTGAAGCGGCTCTAAAAGAGGCTTGAAACTATGAAAGGTCACATCCGTACATCCACGGTTGTTTTGATTGCAGTGATTGCGATGTTGGTTGGCGCGCTCGGCGTGACCATCCACTCGCGCAGCGTTCCAATGTTCATCGATACCGCGCATGCCGCGACCACCGAGCCAGGGCCGCTGGTTAGCTTTGCCCCGATGGTCAAGCGCGCCATGCCCGCAGTGGTGAATATCTCGTCGTCGAAAGTCGTGAAGGAGCAGGGGTCTGCCGGTAACGGCATGTTCGACGATCCATTTTTCCGTCAATTTTTCGGTGGTCGCATGCCTCAACAGCAGCAGCCTCGCTCGCAGCGCGAGACCAGTCTGGGCTCGGGCGTAGTGGTCAGCCCGGATGGCTACATTCTGACGAATAATCACGTCGTGGACGGCGCCACCGACGTAAAGGTGTCGTTCGCCAACAAGGAAGAGTATCCGGCCAAGATCGTAGGGACTGACAAGTATTCCGACGTGGCAGTTTTGAAGATCGACAAGCGTGGCCTGACAACTCTGCCTTTCGCTGATTCCGCGCATGCCGAAGTGGGCGACGTGGTTCTGGCGATCGGCGAGCCGTTCGGCCTGGGTCAAACGGTAACCATGGGAATCATAAGCGCCAAAGGGCGCGGCGGTCTCGGGATCGAGCGCTTTGAAGATTTCATCCAGACCGATGCGGCCATCAACCGCGGAAATTCAGGTGGAGCGCTGATCGACACCAAGGGCGAATTGGTTGGGATCAACACCGCGATTCTTTCCGGTGAAACCGGCGGGAACCAGGGAATCGGGTTTGCGATACCGGCCAACATGGCGCGCAACATCATGGATCAGATTCTCAAGAAGGGCAAGGTCAGCCGCGGATACATGGGAATCCTGCCGCAAGAGCTAACGCCCGATATGGCCAGGGCATTCGGTATGCCGAATGGTCATGGCGTAGCGGTCGCTCAAGTGACCTCAAACAGCCCGGCCGAGAAAGCCGGCCTGAAAGTCGGCGATGTGATCACTGCCATCAACGGCACTGCGGTTGAGGATGTGAACTCATTCCGGCTGGCAGTAGCCGGATTCGCCCCGAGCACTACGGTCCATCTGAAGATTGCCCGAAACGGGCAGAATCTGGACATCCCCGTCACTCTGGCCGAATACAATCTGGAGGCAGAGGGCAACGGCAAAGGGCCAGACAATAACCTGCCTGGAACCGGAGAAAAAGGCGCTCTGCGGGGAGTTTCGGTCCAAGCACTCAATTCCGACCTTCGCCAGCAGCTCCAACTGCCCGAAGGGACGACGGGACTCGTCATCACGGACGTGGACAGCGATTCGCCCGCGGCGGCATCCGGCCTGGAACAGGGGGATGTCATCGTCCAAGTGAACCATAAGCCGGTTAACACTGTGGGAGACTTCAACGCTGCCGTACGTGCTGGAGCCTCGAAGGACTCGACCCTCCTCCTGGTCAGGAGCCAGCAGGGAACGCACTTCGTGGTGGTCCCTAACAAGTAAGCAATTGTAAAGTTGAGTCTCTGAGAAGCAGGTCCCTTGATAGCAGCAGCAAAGGACCTGCTTCTTTTTGTCTCTTCGAGCATCCAACCTATAGAGCCTTTATGAGTAATCGCAGCAGATTCTGGCCCTTGTTCCTTACGGAACTGCCGACGCCGTGGGAACCTTCCGCCGATGTTTATCAAACGCGGGATGGCTGGTTACTGAAGCTCGACCTGGCAGGCGTTCGGCCAGAGGATGTGACTGTCAGCGTCAGCGGCCGGCGCGTGACGGTAAGCGGCATTCGCCGCGACACGATTGTGGAGGAAGGCTGCAGTTATTACGCAATGGAGATCTCCTATAACCGCTTCGAGCGCGCGCTCGAAATGCCAGTGAATCTCGCGAATGCCCGAGTGACGATCGAGGCGCGAAACGGCTTGTTGATGGTGAGGATGGTCACCGAAGGAAACTAATATGTCTGACGAACCTGTTGTCTACACATTGCCGGTATTGCCTTTGAAGAATGCCGTGCTATTCCCGTACCTGATGATGCCGCTCTCGGCGGGCCGTGCGGGATCGATTGCGGCGGTGGAAGCCGCGCTCGCGACCGAATCGAAGGAAATCGTGGTCTTTACGCAGCGCGACGCCGATGTCGATGTGCCGACTCAAGAAGATCTCTACGGCATCGGCACCAAGGCGGTAATCCGCAAGATGAATCGCGCCAACGAAGGCCATATTGAGCTGTTGGTGCTCGGAATGGAGCGCGTGGTGTTGTCGAAGCTAGATAACTCGGAGCCCTTTTTGAGGGCGCGGGTGACGCCGCTGCCGCTCCCGGAAGATAAAGGTCCGGAAGTCGAGGCACTGCAAGGGGCGCTGGTCGAGCTGGCTGGCGAAGCGCTCACCCTGGCGCAGCCGAATACACCGCAGGAATTGCGGGGACTCCTGGCCGCCAACGAAGACCCCATGCGGCTCTCGTTCGTGCTGGCATCCATGTTCAGCCTGGACGCAGAGAAAGCGCAATCGTTACTCGAAGCGCCCAGCCGGGTGGAAACTCTGCGGATGTTGCATCGATACCTCACTCATGAGGTACAGGTGCTGGAGCTACGCAACAAGATCAACACCGAAGCGCGCACCGAGATGGGCAAAGAGCAACGGGATTACCTGTTGCGGCAGCAAATGCGCGCCATTCAGCAGGAACTGGGCGAAAAGGGCGGCGAGCAGGCCGAGGCGCAGCAGTTGCGCGAGCGGCTTGAAAAGGCCGACCTCCCGGAAGAGATCCTGAAGGAAGCCTCGCGCGAGCTGGACCGGCTGGAGAAGCTGCCTCCCGGCGCGCCGGATTACAACGTGATCCGGACCTATCTCGACTACGTGCTCGAACTGCCCTGGCGGAAGAGCAGCGAGGATTCCCTCGACATCGCCCGCGCCCGGAAAGTGTTGGACGAAGACCATTTCGGCTTGAAGGACGTGAAGGAGCGGATTCTCGAACATCTGGGCGTATTGAAGCTGAATCCGAACGCCAAGGCACCGATTCTGTGCTTCGTTGGACCTCCGGGCGTCGGCAAGACGTCGCTGGGACAATCGATCGCACGGGCTCTTAACCGCAAGTTCGAGCGGATGAGCTTGGGCGGTCTGCATGATGAAGCCGAATTGCGCGGTCACCGGCGTACCTATATCGGCGCATTGCCGGGCCGTGTTATTCAGGCCATGCGGCGGGCCGGGGCGAACAATCCGGTGTTAATGCTGGACGAAGTGGACAAACTGGGCCACGACTTCCGCGGCGACCCGGCTCACGCTTTACTCGAGATCCTCGATCCGGAGCAGAACAAGAGTTTCCGGGACAACTACCTCGATTTGCCGTTCGACTTATCGAAGGTGCTTTTTGTAACGACCGCGAATGCGCTGGATACGATTCCGCGGCCGCTGCTGGACCGCATGGAGATCCTGCGGCTGGCCGGCTACAGCGAAGAGGAGAAACTCGAGATCGCCAAGCGGTATCTGATTCCGAAACAGCTCAAGGAAACCGGGCTGACCGCGGAGCAGTGCACGCTGCCGGACGAGACCGTGAAGCACGTCATCTCCGGCTATACGCGCGAGGCTGGTCTCAGAAGACTTGAGCGGGCCATCGGCACGGTAACGCGCAAGGTCGCGCTACGTTTTGCCGAGGGCAGTACTGAATCGGTCACGGTGAAGCCCGACGATCTGGCCGACATGCTGGGGCCGGAGCCGTTCAACCAGGAAGAAGCGCGGCGCAATCTGCCTCCCGGTGTTGCGACCGGCCTGGCCTGGACCGAAACCGGTGGCGATGTCCTCTATATCGAAGCCACGCTGTTGCCGGACGGGAAAGGCCTGACGCTGACTGGACAGCTCGGCGAGGTGATGCAGGAGTCAGTCAAGGCGGCCCAGAGTTACATCTGGTCGCACGCGGGCGACTTCGGCATCGATCCGGCGGTATTCAAGAACGCCGGAGTGCACGTCCATGTTCCGGCCGGCGCCATCCCCAAGGATGGTCCGTCGGCGGGCGTGACGATGGCCAGCGCCTTGACTTCGCTGTATACCAAGCTTCCGGCGCGGAGCGATGTCGCCATGACTGGCGAAGTCACGCTGACCGGGCTGGTACTGCCGATCGGCGGCATTAAAGAGAAGGCGTTGGCGGCGAGGCGGGCCGGGATTCATACGGTGATTTTGCCGAAGGCCAATTTAAAGGATCTTCGCGAATTGCCGGAAGACGTCCGCAAGGAGATGCAGTTCGTGCCGGCCGAGCGCGTCGAAGATGTGCTGTGCGCGGTGATTCCCAAATTGAGGGAACGCATGGACATGCTCAGGACGCGTCCGATGGATCACGCGGCGTAAGGTATTTCGACCGATGAGCGGCGGTGGAGATTTCCCCGCCGCTTTTTCCTTTAGCACAACGGGCGTTTCAATATACTCCCCGACCCGTCAGTACGCGGGGGATCGTGCGCAGCAGGATATTCCAGTCCAGTGTCAACGACCAGGTGTCGATGTATTGCATATCCATCTTCATCCAGGTCTCGAAATCGAGCTTGTCACGGCCGGCCAAGGCCCATAAACAAGTCAGTCCCGGCCGCATGCGAAGACGCCTCCGCTGCCAGGTCTGATATAGCTCCACTTCCTCTGGGACCGCGGGCCGCGGACCGACCAGAGACATGTCACCCTTCAGCACATTCCACAACTGCGGCCATTCGTCGATTGAGAATTTTCGCAGGAAACGGCCGATGGCAGTGAGCCGCGGGTCGTTCGGAATCTTAAAGGCGGTTGACTTGCGATTCAGGTGCAGCAGGGAGGATTTCAATTCTTCGGCGTTATCGCGCATGGAGCGGAACTTGTAGAACACGAATCGCCGGCCGTTGAGCCCGCACCGCACCTGGCGGAAAATGGCCGGACCGGGCGTTGTCAGCCGGATCAGCAATGCGATCAGGAACATGAAGGGCGACAACAACACCAGTGCCGCGGCCGCGAGCAGGACGTCCATGACGCGCTTCAGCAGCAGCCGGACTTCATCGTGCGGCGCCGCGGAGAAAGTCAACAAGGGCGTGTCCCCGAGACGATCCAGATATACTTCGCTATTCACGTGCGGAAAGAAGTCCACCACCACTCGTGTTCGTACGCCGTCTTCATCACACAGCAGGAAGACTTCCTCCATTGCGCCGAGCCGCTCGCTATCCACAGCGAAGATGATCTCGTCAATGACGTGGCGCCGCAACAATTCCCGCAACCGGGAAAGCGGATACTGCTCGTAGGTGCGCGACAACTGTACTTGGCCTGGCTCTTCGTCCAGAAAGCCAATCAGACGAATCCCATAATCCGAGGATTTCTCGAGCGCTTCCCCGAGACGGCGGGCGCTTTCGCCCGACCCGACCACCATCACGTAATGCGCCGCTCCGAATCGTCGCCGCACCGCGCCGATAACGCGCGCCGCATTTATCCGGAAAAGGCACAGGAGTATCCAGGCGTAAACGGCAAACAGAATAACGAACGGGCGGCTCAGTTCGTAAGGTTCGAGGCGTAGAGTATACTCCACCACGACCACGCAAACCGCGCCCAGAGCGCACTGCCGGAAAGTATCCCGAAGCACCACGCGAGAATGCGCGGAATCGAGCTTTTCATAAATATTGAACCAGTATCCGATTCCGATCCAGCACAGGACTGAAATTCCCAGCAGTAGGACAGCCGCGCGAAAATCGAGGTAAAAAGACTGTTGGAAATGCAGCCGGGCGCGAGTTTCGTAGGCGAGGATGAAGGCTAAGGAAGTAAGAATTACGTCAGTAAAGCCGAAAACGGCCTTGACTGTTCTGTAATGACGTCTAAACACTCCGGGATCAGAATACCATGGCGGTTGCGGGCCGACACCTGAATGCCTGGCGAGTTCGTTTATTTCGGGAACGGCGCCAGCGCCGGCTTTGCCCCAGGCGGCAACGGCGTGCGCGCGGTGTTCATAACCATCGCCAGAT
Organism: Bryobacteraceae bacterium; assembly: GCA_035484655.1. GTDB lineage: Bacteria > Acidobacteriota > Terriglobia > Bryobacterales > Bryobacteraceae > Palsa-89. The sequence goes on from DATHOT010000134.1 coordinate 52,651, forward strand.
AGGTGTAGTAACCAACCAGGCTCGCGGCCTCGACGACGCCGGGTTCTCCAAACCTAGCCACCGCTCGCGCATAAGTGGGATCACTGACACTCTGGTTGTGGAGCAGTTCCATACAGAAGTCGTACAGAATCTCTTCGTCTTCCGGCATCTTTTCCGGCCGCCGCCCAGCGGCCACGGCAGCAATGATCGCCGCGCTCAGGCCAGCTGTAACGGCCTCCTGGCTGTGACTGTTCCACTCATAGTAGTTGGTCCAATTCCGCGCCGCGATCAAGATCGCCAGTTCGGTGAGCTTCGCGCTGAGAGCGCTGTTATTCAGATTGTGGAGGCGCATCTGCAGTGAAGGCACCACCAGGTCCGGTACGCGCAGCAGAACCGACCAGGGCGGCCCGGTGAGATCAACTTTGCGAATGTCCTTATAATCTGCGATGGCTTTCTTTTGCGCGTCCGTCAGTTTGTCCGCGGGAATCATCGGCATTCGATCCTGAGCCGCGAGGCTCCCCGCTTCGATCAATGCGAGAATCCAGAGCACGTTACGGATTCGGTTCATGTTTCCTCCATCGATGCAAATAAGTCAGCGCTCAGCTAACTTTGCGGCTTGCGCGGCGTAACGTTCGCCCGAAACAATCGACGCCAACGGATTTAGATCGGCGAGATCATCGCTATTGAGCTTCACCTCAGCCGCGCCCAGGTTCTCATCCAAATACTGCCGCCGCTTCGTCCCTGGGATCGGCACTACATCGGTGCCCTGTGCGAGAACCCAGGCCAGCGCGATTTGCGCAGGCGTTGCCCGGTGACGCGCCGCGACCACCTTCACGACGTCGACGATCAGTTCGTTGGCGGCCAAGTGCTCATTGGTAAAACGCGGGAGTGTTCGCCGGAAATCGGTCGCCGTCATTCCGTCGACGCTGCGGAGCGCGCCGGTCAAGAAACCCCGGCCCAGCGGGCTGAATGGAACCAGGCCGATGCCGAGTTCGCGCATGCCCGGCAGGACCGCCTCTTCGATCCCACGTTCCCACAACGAGTATTCACTCTGCACAGCGCTGATCGGATGCACTCGATGCGCGCGGCGTATAGTCTCTGGCCCGACCTCGGACAGGCCCAGGAAGCGGACCTTGCCGGCCTCTACAAGTTCTTTCATCGCGCCGACACTTTCCTCAATAGGCACATCCGGGTCCTTCCGGTGCAGGTAATAAAGATCGATTGTCTCCACACCCAGCCGTTTTAGCGACCCTTCTACCGCGCGTTTGGCGTTTGCAGGCGTGCCGTCCACGCTGGTCACGCCGCCTGGATTCATCTTGATCCCGAATTTCGTCGCGAGGCTAACCTGCGCTCGGCGCCCTTTGATCGCTTTGCCGACTAATTCCTCATTCGTATATGGACCATAAACCTCAGCCGTGTCGAGCAGCGTGACTCCAGCATCGAGCGCCCGATGGATCGTCGCGATTGACTCGGCGTCATCACGCGTACCATAGGCGTGCGTCATGCCCATGCAACCGAGACCGATCGCGGCCACCGACAAACCTTGCGTGCCCAGCTTTCTGCTTTCCATTGGCGCTCGATCCTCCTCGAGTTCGTGCGATTCCCGGCGACTCGGGAATATGATCTATTTTAATCTGGGATCGGGCTTACCGGTATCAAATGGAAAACAGAGGGCCTCGCCGCAGGGAACTCCCAGCCGCCATTGAACCCATCGGCGGGGAGTTCCAAGGGATTCTCAGCGCTCATCCATATGATGGGCGCTGACTACGCTCCCGTGAGGCGGCGTTGTGAAACAACAACTGCGCAAGTTTCTCGATCGAACCAGTTGGGGCGGTTGTTTTAAGTCAATACTTCGTCAGAACGTATACTTCAGCCCGAGTTGCAACTGGCGCATGGGGATACCAAAAGCCAAGCCGCTGATGACGCCGAAACCCTGATGGGCATTGGTCACCGGCTGCCCAGGAAATGCCGATCCAGCCAGAATATTGGGGTTTGGTTGTCCAAAGTTCGGATGATTCAGCAGGTTAAAGGCTTCAGCACGGAACTGTAGCTGATGAGTGTCTTTGTAGGGCATGCGGAAATTCTTGTGTAGTTCAGCGTTGATGGTGAAGATCCCCGGGGCGAGTTCGGTGTCTCGTCCCACATCGCCGAATTGCCCCGCCGGCGCTTCGACGAAAGCGGAACGGTTGTACCACCCCGCGGTACTCTGGTTAGTGGAGTAAACGTTCTGGCCAGTCACGTAGTTCGGCCGGTCGTATCCGGTTTGCGTGATTGAATTATCCGCGCCCCCGATGGTGAGGGTGTTCGGGACCCCGCCTTGAACCGTCAGGATCCCGCCGACTTGCCAGCCGCCAATGATAGCGTTCGCGAACCCATTGTCGATGTTCAGCAGCTTGCCTTTGCCGACTGGCAGCTCGTAGAGGGGTGACAGCACCAGGCGATGACGGACGTCAAATGAGGAGGGACCGCGCTCGCACCGGACACAATCGCTGTTCTGCGGAAATAGCGTGTCATAACCCTGCACGCGAATGCCGCTGGTGTCGTCTATTGCCACGCCGTATGTATAGGCAGTGATCAGGCTCAAGCCCCCGCTGAATCGCCTGTTAACCTTAACGGCCAGGGAATTGTATTCGGCATTACCCATATCTTGGACGGTCTGGATGAACGTGTAGTCGCCGAACGGAAGGTGCGAGGCGGCATTTCCCACAGTTGAGGGAACGCCCTGGTTTTGATTCCAGAAGCCCGCCATGTGGTGGCTTACCGACCCCAGATATCCGACTTCCACGGCCCAACTGGCGCCGAACTGACGCTGGATGTTGAGCATGTATTGCTCGGTATAAGCCGTGTGGTGGAGGGGGTTGTCAGAGTAAGCATAAGGCGCCCCAACCGGCACCGTCGCGCCACTGGCGTTTGGAAAGGCGTTGCTATAGCCGAAAGGCACGCCGCCGATTGTCGGAGTCCCGGTGTCAGCTATGTTCGAGTTACGCACCGCTAGATTGCGGGCCAGATCGAAGTACGGGGAATTGCCGTTGTCCTGGCTGAAGAACGTTCCAAAGCCGGCGCGGATAACGGTCTTCGAATCGGGCGAGTAGGCTATCCCGAAGCGGGGCGCGAAGTCCGTATACCGCGTATCCATGAGCTGATTGGGCAGCAGGCCATTGCTGCACACCGCCGGCGTCTTGGTCCAACGAACGGCGATGGGGGGATTCGCGGTATAGGGGTCCGAGCAGCTACCCTGCCTCACGAAGAACGGCCAGCGGGATTGCGGCTGCTGAGGAGCAAAGTCGTTGTTCGGTACGGAAACAATAAACAAGTTGTTGATCGCGTCTGTGAAGGGCGGCGTCAACTCCCACCGCAAACCTAGGGAGATTGTCAGCTTGGGCGTGATCTTCCACGTATCGTCGACGAAGGCAGCTTCGATATTGCGGTGGAACAGGACATTGGCAGCGGATACGGCTACCGTGGCTTCGTAAACATCCCCCAGCAGGAATTCGGCGAAGGCGTCGCCGCCAGTATGAGTCGCGCTTTGCGTGGCGTTAGGGTTGAATTGGTATTGGCCGCGAGTGTACTGGTTTCCAAACTGGTTGAAATTCTGGCGATCGTATTCGAAACCGAATTTGAAGCTATGCTTGCCCTTATT
>DATHOT010000135.1:0-20193 GCA_035484655.1 Bryobacteraceae bacterium
TTGGGGTGAACCGAACGCCAACATTCTGGCGGGCGCGGCAATCCCGGGCGCGGCCCCCGGAACCCCACACGCGGGATTCGGAATCATCAGCGGCCTCCTCCAAAATACGACTATGCGCCAGTTGCAGGTCGCATTGAAGTATACGTTCTGAAGTAGGATTCGCATTGAGAGGGCGGCCGCAGTCAAGGCAACAGATTTGGTGCGGCCGTTCTTGTTGAAGACGGTCTCTGGCCGGATTCCTCGCCGGTGTATTGCGCTACAACAGCCCAGCCACCTTATTTCGTCACTCGTGGCTGGAACCGGCATTGTAGATGAAATTGAGGATGCGAAATTCCCCAAGCTCAATAAAGCTCAACAACGTTCCACAAGCTGGCTGCATCTAATTGAAACGAAGCACGCTGAAAATAGGCAGCTTTTGCTGGAGGGCGGAGACCGCCTTGGGCGCAGGGGGTCGGGCGTTCAAATCGCCCCGCCCCGACCAATGGTTTCAATCATTTGCGTGCTCGTGATTAGCTGCAGCTAGCTGAAGTTGGGTGCTCGGTCACGTTGAAGTGGAGCACCTCGCGGCGGCGGTGTTCCAGCGCCAGGAACACGAACAAGACTCGCAGCCGGATTGTCGATACCGTAAAGAAGTCAACCGATACGATTTGTCCAAGGTGATTACGGAGAAACGTCTTCCATGTCTGAAAAGGTGGCCGCGGAATAGATCTTAGAATCCGGGAGACGGTTCGCTCCGATATGGTGATGCCCAGCATCTTCAGCTCCCCATGAATTAGCTCCCCATGAATTCGTGGAGCTCGCCACAGTGGATTGGCGATCGCCATGTCCCGGACCGATTTGCGGACTTCGGGCGCAACCGCCGGCCTTCCTCGGCGAGGACCTTTATGTCTCGAGAGTCGGGCCCAGAATCTGCGAGAACGTTCCCGTTGCCAGCGGACCACCGTATCGGGCTGAACGAAAATCAGCGCCTGCCGCCAGCGGTTCCAAACCTGGGACAGACTGACCCAAAACAGTCGATCCCATTGCGTTACTACAGCCCGTTTGCGCTTCCTCTTGTATGCGGCCAGCTGCAGTCGCAAGGCCAGGTTCTCCACAGCAACGGCTTGATGCCCAGAGCCCAGTAGTCGAACGAAGCATGCGAATGGACTATTCTCGCTGAAAGTGAACGTGCTGGGCACGGACACATTTTTGGCGAACGTCAGATTCAAAAACATCGGGCTTTGACACAGTTTCGACTATGCCATTTCGACCTTGTATTTGCGGTGAAGATGGTCATGTTCGTTGGAAGGTTTTGTCACCTGACCCAGACCGGGGAGCGCCGAATGCTGGGTCCGTACGGACGAGACCCACGACAGAAGAACGAGAAACGCCCGGCTCTAGAAGCTGGCGCCCTCGCGTTACGTGAACAGATCGGTATCAGGCTTCGTACTGCCGCTACCTGGCCACGTACTTGGCGACCAGGTCATCCAATCCATTGGCAATGCCCTGCTCGGCGCAACCGGGCTTCAACCACGAGCCCAGCACCTGGAAAGTGTTATGTCCGAATGAGGCGTCGTCGGGGATATAACCCGAGTTGGCGCGGCCGTTCGCGAGCGTCACTAATACCGTATTGGCCATAGCCGAGTGTTGCTTCATCCGCTGCGAGATCATGGTGTAGATTTCGGCGTTCACCGTGGTCAGCGCGATATCGCCGATCCCTACCATTCCAAGCCGGATGTTTACGGGGTCGCTATCTTTATAAATTCCAGGTTCTCCCTCACGGCCGGTGCTAGTGCGCTGCCGCCCGGGGCAGCTAATCGTCTCTTGCGCGCCCCAGATTGAGACATCGCCGCTCCTGGTTCGGATGTTGGTCATCACACGGATGACTTCCTCGCCGAGTAACTGGCCTTCGCTTTCGATCCAGCGCTCGAATCTATCGGCAACCTTGGGATCCAGCTTGCCATGCGGCACTTGCCCTTCACGGAGAGGCCCCTCGACATTCTCGCGAACCAACTCGTAACCAGTGATCCGAACACCGGATTTCGACGCCAGCGCGTTCGTGCCGGGTCGCATGTAGAGCGGATTCTGGTCGCCCGACGCACCCTGCGTAAAAACCATCACCATCTTGTCGTCGAAGGCCTGCTCGACATAGCGGGATGCCGCTCCGGGGAAATCCGCGCTGGTAATACCGACCAGATAGCCGTTAATCGCATGCATCGCGTAATTCACATACGCCGCGACCGGATCGCCGGCCGGCGTCGTGAACGACACGACGGCCACTGTCTTGTCCGAAGCCGCGTTCAAATTGGGCGCCTGGGTCCAGCGATGAGTTTCGTCGCTGACGACATCACGATTCGCGTTCAGATAAGAGAATCCGGTTCCAAATCCCACCAGCACCGGCTGCAGTTTCGTCTTGGCCTGACGGACCGCGTCAAGCATCGCGGTCACCAAGCGTGCAGAGGGCGGCGGCGGTGGCGGTCCGGCTGGCGGCGGTCCGGCGGCAACACCGCTATGCGTGTGGGTGGCCGACATGATGATGTTTTCCACCGGGCACTTCAGCTCTTCAGCGAGCTGCTTGCTCGCGTTCGTCCACACATCCTCAGGCATATTGCCAAAATCAGCGTTCAGGAGCGCCGCCCGACTCAGACCGTTGTCCAGCACGATTGCGCGGACATACAAGTGCTCATGTTCGTACTTTCCAGAAGGCGGATATTCGGGGTTGACCGGCGGAGTGATGTCCACGCGGGCTGCGCCGGCGCGAAGATGGCCGCGTTCCGCGACTGCTCCGAAGCCTGAGCTGCAGATGAAAAAGGCAGCGAACAACGATGTCCGATATCGGATTGGCAGCTTCATGAGATTCTCCTTTCTATGCGCCAAATACGGTGCGCCGCGCTTCGCCGTCGGGATTCATCCGAACTTCGCACTTGTTGTCGAAGACCATAAGGGCGCCTTCCTTAGCTGTAAACGAGGGCCATTTGGGAAGCCCGGGATGATTGGGATCGCCTTTTCGCGTAAAGGAAATCCAGGCGTCGGACATGCGCCCGCCGAGCTCGCGCGCTTCGGGACCCCCGCCAGTCATCGCCGCGGCACGATCGGTGTTGTTGAAGACGAAAGGAAGTTCGGAGCAGTGGAATGCGCGAGGACGTCCATCCAGCACCGGGGTTTGCCATGTAAACCAGAATGTATAGACCGGCGCGCCACCGAGAGCGACTTGGCGTTCCGCCTGCGTAACACAGTTCTGCCGGCTTTGCGCCGCGAACGCTACCGACAGGACGTCGAACGGTTTCGCTTTGGGGTACAGTTTCTGGTAGGCGGCGATCACTGCTTCAGCGCGATCATTGAAACGCTCGCGAGCGCGCCGCAGAACTTCGTCCTTGGTCATATCCTCATATTCCGGGTGGTTGATGCCGTGCGTCTGCTCGTTCAGCACCGTACCTACGAGAAGCGGAATGCCGGCGGAAATCGCGGGAGCAACGGGATCGAAGGGCTGCGACGGCAGAATGCGGCCATCCGGTGTCGGACGCCAGCCGCCTCCGCCGCCGGGGATTACAGACCGCGGAAACGCTTTCCTCAAGGCTTCTCCCTGAACCTCGGCGAGCTTCTCAAGCGGCACATCACGCAGCTTGGAAACCTGCGCGCGGCTGAGGCCGAGGACCTCGAGCACCGCGGCTGCGAGCTTTTCCGAGTCCTCCGGCGTGCTCTGACGCAGCGATGAGCCGCTTTCAATCGCGGCTTTGTGGAAAAGGCCTTTGGCAGATGGCATGGCCATCAGCGTGCTGACTTTGCTTCCGCCCCCGGACTGACCGAAGATCATCACATTGCCGGGGTCGCCGCCGAAGTTGGCAATGTTGTCGCGCACCCATTCGAGCGCTACCACCAGATCCAGCATTCCCACATTCGCGGAGCTGGCGTACTCTTCGCCGTACTTGGAGAGGTTGAGATATCCAAAGATATTCAGCCGATGATTCAGGCTGACGAGCACGACATCACCCCGGCGCGCGATGCTCTCGCCGTCGTAAGCCTTCAGCTCCTGACCCGATCCGGCGGAAAAGCCTCCACCATGCAGCCAGACCATGACCGGGCGCTTGCGGTTGTCGGCAGCGGGCGTCCAGACGTTGATGCGTAGACAGTCTTCGCCCGGCTGCCCGTCGTCCCACTCGAACATAAACGACTCCTCGTCGTTCTTCCAGCCGGTGCGAGCGCCCTGCGGACAGACTTGTCCGTAATACATCGAGCTGCGGATGCCGCTCCATGACTGCGGCTTGGTCGGCGGCATGAAGCGGTTCGGCCCGGCTGTGCTCCCAGCATACGGAATGCCCTTGAAAGTCAGGATGCCGCGCGCGGAGTAGCCGCGAACTTTGCCTGCGATAGTTTCCACAACAGGCCTGGACGATGCCGCCGTGATGAGCGGCTCCTCCGGCGATCGGGTGGTCCTCGGCGCCGCGCCGGCAGGGTCCGGGGTGAGGGACGAAACAAGCCCTGCGCCAGCAACCGCGGCAGCGTTCCGCAATAAAGCCCGGCGGCCAATGGTGTAATTGCCTTTTTCTGACTGCATCATTCAATGCTCCTTGCAATACTCCTTGAAAAGCGAAAACAGAAAGATTCTATTGATCACCCCGGCCTCGACCGGGATTCTCGGTGTTTTGCATGTTGATGAGCTGATAGCCGCCCATCGCCAGCCGGACGTTCGGTCCGGACGGCGCTTCCGCCCCCATCTGGTGCCAGGTCATGGGAGCCGCATACAGCACATCACCTTCAACGGCGTGAAATTCGCCCATGTTCTCGAACTTGCCGCTGATCTGCCCGACCTGCACAATCCACCATTCCGCCGGACCCGCGTGGATATGGCCGAAAACGGAATGGGAATTGAAAGGCGGATCGTCCGGTTTTGCAGGACCGCTTCCGATATTGCCGGTGCCATTACCGCACTTGTTCTCTGCGGGGTTCACGTAACCCAGCAGCGGACTGGCGAAGAGATGATCGTCCATTACCGCCACTACGCCCCCTTTGCAACCCTCAATAGCGTCCGTGAAGGTATTGAACATGAAACGATTCGGCGGTGTGTAGGGTGCGGGAGTATGGCCGAACGACACTTTCACGACGGTCCCGTCCTTGCTCGCAGCCGGTGGAGGACCGTCAGACGGATAGACTGTCTTGTAATTCGTCGGATTCACTTCCACCCAAAGCGCATTCTGATCGCCGGTCACGTCATAGGAAAAGACGGTGGATTTCATAATGTTCACGATTGCCCCGCGAGTTGCGGTCGCAGGCTCCTGGCCTTCGGCGTTGAAATGCACTTCTCCCGCGACCACGACGAACACCGTGGGAGTGTCGGGATGCATGCGCGCCGTGTTTTTCGTTCCAGGCGCGCCGGAGTTGTAGGTCGCGTCCTGTTCCGGATCGAGAATGATCTGTTCCTGCCAGGTATTCTGGCCGGCGTGCATCTGTTTCAGGTCGGAAAGCTTCCACAGCGGGCGATTGGGCGGTTTGTAAACTCCACCAGCGGTCTTGTTGACCCACCAGGTCTGAGCGGGCCCGCGGCCCCCTCTACCCGGGCCTCGCTGCGCTGAGGCCACACTGCTAAACGACGCGGCCAGGCACACGGCCACAAGCAGGGAGGTCTTCATAGTTCTTCTCCGTTTTTCTAAAAATAGAATTTAGCCACAAACTGCATGATGCGGTTGCCCGTCTTCAAGGTCGCGGTTCCGAATAGTGCATTGGTCTCCGCGCCCTGGGCATTGAACGCCAGGTTCAGGTTATTGTCGAGCCCGAAGGTTTTGTTCGCGTGGTTCAGGACGTTAAAGGCTTCCGCCCGGATCTGCAGGCTTCTCCGTTCCGTGAATTTGAAGCTCTTGAACAACGACAGGTCGGTGTTGAAGAAGCCGGGGCCGAACTGTTCCGGAAGGACGAACGTGCCGTTGTGGCCCGGCGTGGGAAGCGTGAAGCAGCTGGGGTTGAGGTACTGACTCGGGCCCAGGTTCTTGCGTGGATCGCAGGTCAGCACTGGAGCGACAGCGACATCCGGCGTGCCGGTGATGCCGATCTGGGTCGGAGTTCCAGCTGGCATCGCCATACCGAATTCGGTACCGACGGTGCCGGTGGCGCCCTGGAGGTTGGCCCCGGACCAGATCTGCATGATGCCGGACGCTGTCCAGCCGTTAACGGCGCCGCGGAGGACCCTGTTCCCCGAGTTGATTCCGGGGAGCGCGGCGGAGTACGCAAAATTGAACGCCTGGCGGCGATCGAAATTGAGCGGGCCATGGTTATTCTTCGGATTGAGCCCGTCGCCGATGCTGACGTTGTTTGCGCCTATCGTGCCAATGGCCGCGTTCCCGGTGACCTTGGAGTAAGTGTAGTTGGCCTGAATCAGGTATTTCACAGTGCGGTGCCTGAAGGTGGCCTGCAAGGCGTTGTAGTCAGAGTAGGCATCGAATGCCTGGATCGTGATGTCCTGATAGTTCGGATACTGGCGGAACAGCAGGTTGCTGGCGCTGGGCGTGGCGAGCATCGCTCCGTAGGGTACGGCATTGAGGTTGTTGTAAAGGATCTCGGGGAGATGACGGCCCATGGTGTTGACATAGGCGGCTTCAAACTCCGAATCCCAGGGAAGTTTCTGGGTAACCCCGAAGTTGTCCGTCCAGACCATCTGGAGCTGCGTGGAATTCGGATCCGGCAGACTGGTATACGAGAAGTTCCCCTGGCCGCTCAGGAAAGGGACCATCAGACTGTCGAGAGCTTTCAGCGTTGTACCCTGCCCTATGCTCGGGCTGTAAGTTACCGAGCCGGTGGGCAGATTTAGGCCGATTGGCAGCCCGCCGCCACCTGAGGGGCCACGGTACCGGTAATCGCCAATGCCGCCGCGAATAACGGTTTTGCCGTTACCGAACACATCCCAGGCTTCGCCGAAACGCGGGGCATAGAAAAGGGCGCGAGTGGGATAACCTTCCAGGGGAATATTTGGATTCATGGCGTGCCATTGAAATCCTGGAAGGTAGACGTTGGGATTGTTATTCCAGGCCGAAGGCACGAAGACCGCGTGGCCGAGCCCTACAATGTCCGTGCCCTGGGGATCGTGCTGGAAGCGCATGCCGTACTCCAGCGTGAGTCGATGGGTAACTTTCCAGCTGTCCTGCAGATAGCCTTCGATGATGATCGAACGCACCTTCGCGGGGGGATTGAAGTTGGCCTGACTGAAGGCGGCGACGTTTCCGACCAACAGGTCGGCGAACGCGTTGCCGGTACCGGTCGGATCGTTCGCCAACGTGGTGATGACGCCCTGGGCCTTCCCCTGCGGCGGCTGAATGTTGCCGTAATACTCGTTGTAGCTACCCGCCCGGAATGTATGGTTCCTCCAGATCTTGACCACGTTATCGCCGATGCTGGCCATCGGCTTATTGGCGAAGTAGACACCGTTGTACTGCCGGCTGGCGATGTCGAAAGCACCCTGTTGCGCCATGTTCACGAGGGCGCTGGCGGCATTCGCGTTCCCAATGACAATATCGGGGATATAAGGATCGCCGTTGTTGAAAACGCCGTGATACGGGTAACCTACGGTGCTCTTTTGGCCGGCAGCCGGATTCGCTAGCGTGTTGTCGAATCCGATCCACGTGTAACCGAGGACTAATTCATTGGTCAGGCTGGGGCTGAAAACGTGCGTCAGGTTGACCGCCGCGGATTCGGAGTGGTTGTTGCCAAGCACCGGAGTGGGCCATGGCACAGCGGTGGGAGCGGTTCCGCCACCCCACATGGAAATCGGAAACTGCTGGACTTCCTTCTGGTGATAGTAGCGGACGAAGAGCTTGGTGTTGTCCGAGATCGAGTAATCGATGCGGTTCACCAGCTGCCATCCGTTTTGCGTATAAGGCGCCTGTTCGAAAAAGTTGTAGCCACCGCTGACGTTTGGATCCGCGTTCGGCATCGGCAGTAGGTTCAGCATCGCCGCACCGCCCCGATCGAACTGCGATGCCGGGATGATACCGCCCGGATAAGAGTTATTGAGTGTCTTGACACCGCCGCCCACAAATTGCGCTGCACCGAGCGAGGCAATCGAGGCCGGCGAGTAATCGCCGTGTCGCATCGCAGCGGTCGGAACGACGGCCGTAATGGAGGCGGTGACCAGGCTCTGATAGAAATATTCAAAACCGCTGAAGAAGAACAGCTTGTCGCGATTCCTATTGAACCCGGTGTGGGGGATAATCACCGGCCCGCCGATATTGCCGCCGGGGAAGTTGAAGACGTTCTGGGGGCGAGGCGCAACGGGCAGGCCCGCCGAGTTCACGCCCTTGGCGTTATTCGCGGAATCATTCGAATTGAGGTTAAAGTTCCGGATGGAATCGTACAGCTCGCCATGAAACTGATTTCCGCCTGCCTTAGTGGTGGTGTTGATGACAACCGGACCATAGGCGTTTTCCGCGCCGAAGGCGGCCTGCAGGACGTGGACTTCCTGAAGCATCTCGGGATTCGGGTTGACCGGTGTAGCGCAGTTGCAGCCCGGATCGGAAGTGTGGGCGCCATCCGCGGTGATCTCTGTAGAAGCGGTCGGCGTTCCGTTGGCGGAAAAGGCGCCCACGGCGCTTTGGCTTCCGGCGTTACCCGACCCGTTAATACCGATTACCTGGCCGGAGAACCTGGGCGCGTTCGTCACACCATTCGTCGACGCCATGCCGGGCATGATCTTCATGAATTCGGCCGCGCTCCTGCCCACAATCGCGATGCTCTGCAGGGTCTGCGTGTCGAGCACCTGGGACTTTTCGCCAGAATTGATGGTTTCGACCTGATTCGCGTCGGCAGCAACTTCAACCGTCTCGCTAACCGAACCGATCTGCAGGGTCACATTCACATTCCGCTGTTCGGCGCTATTCAGGACGATGCCCTTGAGGTCCGTTTTCTGAAAACCACTAGCTTCGACCATGAGCGTATAGGTAGCCGCCGGAATAGCGGGAAGGGAATAATAGCCCGTCCCGTTTGAGGTCGTCTTACGCACGTCCCCCGAGAGCTGGTTGGTAAGAATGACTGCCGCTTCGGGAACGGCGGAACCGGAACTATCGGTTACCGTTCCTGTCAATGTGGCTGTAACGGTCTGGCCGAATCCGAACGGCGCAGCAGCGAGCCAGGCAATCGCCACGAATGTCGCTATTATTCCGAATCGTGAAGCCATATTCCTAAATCCCCTTTCGAGAAAACCGAAAACCAGGCTCCGCAACCGCCACCTTTGGGTGGTGCTGGAGTCGCCGGCGGCAGCGCGTCGATGCGCGTGCCACCACGTCGTGGTGGTTGCAAAAATTGACCCTGAACACACTTCCCCGTGGAGCAACAGGGCTAGTTTAGACACAGAGTAAAGAAAAGCAAGCCTATTATGGAGACATGGTGGTAAATCACCGGTGGCATGCCGGTGACACGTCGGGTCATTCCATCCACCTTTGCTACAATTGGCGCCGGATCAATTACGAGGGCGATCTCGCCGGTCTTGTATGAACCTCTCGCGCCGTCATGTCTTATCTCTGCCCGCCGGTGTTCTCCTCTCGCGGTGGCTGAGCGGCGCCCCCCTGCCTCTGTTCGAAGAAGTAAGGCCGGCTGCCAGCGGCATCACCTGGGTGCACGAAAACGCGATGTCCGCACAGCGCTACTTGCCCGAGACGATGGGCCCAGGCTGCGCATTTTTCGATTTTGACAACGACGGCTGGATGGATATCTACCTGGTGAACAGCGGCCCATGCGATTTCTATCAGCCCACCAAGCCCTTGCGCAACGCGCTTTACCGCAACAATCGCGACGGCACTTTCACGGATGTCGCTGAGGCGGCGGGCGTAGCGGGTGGCACGTTTGGCATGGGAGTGACTGTAGGAGACTACGACAACGATGGCTGGCCCGATCTCTTCGTGACGTCCTACGGCAACTGCATCCTTTATCGGAACAACCGCAACGGCACATTTACAGATGTCACCAGGAATGCGGGATTGGAGACCCCCGGTTGGACTACCAGCGCGGTCTGGTTCGATTATGACAACGATGGCAGGCTGGACCTATTCGTCTGCAGCTACGTCGATTACAGGAAAGCGGAACGCCCCCTTTGCGACGACAATAGGTCGGACCTCCACTACTACTGCGTTCCTCGCATGTTCAAGGGTACGACTAGCTTCCTTTACCACAACAATGGCGATGGCACCTTCACTCCGGTTCAGGACGGAACGGATATCGGGAGGTTCCTGGGTAAAGGTCTTGGGCTTGTCGCCACGGATATCAACAACGATGGCTGGATGGATCTGTTCGTTTCCAATGACACGGTCCCGAACTTTCTGTTTTTGAACCGCGGTCCGGAACCAAGCGACTCCCAATCAGGGAGCACCGCGGGAATCCAACCCTGGCGATTCGAAGAGATGGCGCTGCCAGCGGAAGTGGCCTTCGGCATGGACGGGCAGGCGCGCTCCGGCATGGGTGTTGACGCGGCTGACGTCTTCAACAGCGGCTACCAGGATCTATTTGTCGCCAACATCGACCAGGAGATGTTCTCGCTGTATCGCAACAGGAAGGACGAGACCTTTCGGGATGTCTCGCGGGAACATGACATCGCGCAATTAACCCGATCCCTTAGCGGCTGGGGACTCAAGTTCTTTGATTATGACAATGACGGCGCAGTTGATCTGATTCTGGCAAATGGCCACCCAGACGACCGGATCGAGACCCGTACCGCGCAGGTTAAATATAAGGAGCCCATTCTTCTCTTTCATCAGGAAGGCGGGAAGCTGCGCAATGTCAGCGCTGAAGCTGGCGCAGCTTTCAGCAGATCGTACGCGGCGCGGGGGCTGTCAGCAGGAGATTTCAATAATGACGGGTTGATCGATATCCTGATCGCCAACAACGGCGGGCCACCCCTCCTGTTGCGGAACTGCTCGGATGCCGGAAACCATTGGCTCGGTTTGAAGCTGGAGGGCGTGAAGTGCAATCGCGATGGAATCGGCGCTAAGATCCGATGGTCCGCCGGCGGCTCGGTCCGCTCGCGTCTGAAGAACAATGGCGGAAGTTATCTTTCTTCGCACGATCCGCGGGAAGTGTTGGGCGTGGGGAAGGCCACGAAGATCGATTGGGTGGAGATTACCTGGCCAAAACCGAGCGGCAAAGTCCAAAGAATCGAGAATCCTCCGTTGAACCAGTACCTGACCGTCAGGGAAGAATAACGGCTAACGGGCTTACCTGTATAGTTGAACGGAGCGACCACGAGGAGACTTCGGGTGGTATACAATCGAGCGGAGCATGAGCCCGAAAGCGATATTGCCTATCGTCGTCGTAAAGCCGTCTCCACTCAAAGCATTGGACCCGTCGTCGCCACCACCCGTTCGGTGACGCCGCAACGTTTCACAACCGTCGGGTTACTCAGGCGTTACGGATGAGCTATGCCATGAGAATAAATTCCATGGTGAGGCGGTGACCAGCTCTGCCGGGAGCACAGGTTGGTCTCAGTGAAGCCTGGGCACGATCGAACGTTTGAACCTGCAGCGATCAGAGCTTCTCTTCCTAATCCGGGTACTTATCGCCAGCCTTGGCGATCCGAATCCGGTGATCCGTGAACTGGTAATGTAATTCCGGCACGTCAATCTTGGGCATATGACAGGTGATGCAATCCCGCTTCGACACCGGGCAGATTTTTGCACGTGCATTCGCGGTCAGATGACACTGCTGACATTTGGAATCATACGAAGAGTTATCCTTCACCAACCTCCCGTGCGGATCATGGCATGCAGTGCAGGCGATACGCCTGTCGGCGGAATCATAGCAACGGCTGTTGGTGAGACGGTAGAACTGGAAGCGGATATTGAGAGGCCCGCGTGGCCCGTTGGCCGCAATATCGGCCCAGCTTGGATGACATTTGCCGCACAAGTTGGCGAGTTCCTCCGTTTCCATCGCTGCGAGCTTTTGCATGACTGTTGGGGCGGCGTCTCCGCGTCGCACTGCGGCGGCGTGCTGCGAGGCGCCTGTGTGGCACTGGGCACATTGCACGCCGGGCGTCAGAGACTCTGGAACTGACGCGCCACTCCAAACGGCGACAGTGGAGTGACAGCCAAAGCAACGCCGGACCTCAGCCACATCAATTTTTCTGCCCGAGGCCTCTTCGAGATTGCGCCGGAGCCTCGCGGTATGGCCGGGTGTCCAGTCGAGACCTTTCAACTCCGGATAGAAACTCACTGCGGCCTCATACCAGGCGCCTTCTCGCCGGTAGAGGTAGGTCTGGCCGACTATTCCCGTGCCGAGAGCCCACTCGATGGGCGCACTGATTGAGCCTATGCCGTCAGTTACGGAGTAAATGCTCTGATTATTTTCACGGCGGATTGAATATGAGAACTTTCCGCTTCGAAAACCAAGGTCGGGATTATTCTTCAGAAAGTCGCTTTCGCCGGCGCCTTGGAGCGCGTGAGTCATCGGCGAGGATCTCGCCGCTTCAGCCTCCCGGCGATGGCATACCTCACAATCCTGCGCGAAGGACGTGCCCATCGCGGCAAGTTGCGCCGTCAGTATGAACCAGCGGATCATTTCCCGGCCGCCTTTTTCATCTCCTCGTCCGCGGTGAGCCGGCGAACGATGGCGCGCTCCCGGTCGCCATCCTCCCTTCGCTTTAAGCGGTAGTAAACGGTGGCCAGACTGACATGCGCTTCGAGGAACTGAGGCGACTCCTGAACCAGCTTCTCAAGCCTCCTCCGGGCCTGCTCCACCTTGTCGGTAGCGAGCTCGACGGTAGCAATCTGATACTCTACCGCGGAATCTTTGGGATGCAACGCCAGACTTCGCTCAAAGAGAGAGAGAGACTCGTCGAAACGCTGATCGCGCTTGGCGAGCGTGCCCAATTGGAAGATGGCTGTGAAGTTGTACGGATCGAGCTGCAGCTCCGCGCGAAATGCCGCGGCGGCGGCATCGAAATCCCCCACGTTGAGCATGGCCAGTCCTAAGTAGGAATGCGCTTCCGGCAACCGTGGATTCAATTCGATCGCCCTTTCCAGGTCCTTCCGTGCGCCAGGAATATCGCGGGCGTTTAACTTCGCAGTGGCGAGCAGCAAGCGCGCTTCCGCTGAATCTCCATTGCGCAGAATGCGATCGATCACTTTCCCGCCACGCTCCCCCTGTTGGTCGCGAATGAGTGCAGTGCCGAGAAGATAGCTGAGGCCCAGGTCGTTCGGCATCTCCTTTTCCCAGGGGTCGAGAAGAGCAATCGCCTTCTTGTAATAGCCGAGCCGCAGGTCGCAATCCGCAAGTAAGAACGCGACTTGCTGATTGTTGGGCAGCATAGGACGGACCGATTCGAGCCTTTCCCGTGCTTCGGAGATGCGCCCAGTCTTGTAATAAGCCAGAGCCAGGTTGACCAGCACTTGTGGATTCTTAGGCTGAATCCTGAGGGCCCGATTGTACTCGGTGATCGCCTCCGCGAAACGCCCTTCATGCGCCAGAGCGGCGCCTAGATTGGACAATGCATCGAGCGAATCGGGACGCAGATTCAAATACTCCTGATACAGCCGTATCGCGCCGGAAAAGTCGCCGGACTGGTGTAGCGCAATCGCGTCCCTGAGAAGGTATTCGCTCTGCGGCTGGGCGAGCAGCGCCGAAACGGCTAGCGTGAGCACGAGAACAGAACGCATCGAGCTAAGTATGCCACTGAGATCGCGATTGCACCACTCCTGCGGCGTTACGCTCTATCGCGGCGCCCGCACTGCAAAGTCAAGTGTTGCGACAGTATTTTCCCAAGCCAGCTTCAACTGGCCTTGCATGCCAACGGTTTTGGTGAGAGTCATTTTGTAGGTTTCGACGGGTTTGGGCGGACGGCTCATGTCCATCGGCACTCGTCCCAAATCGCGTTCCTGATGATACTCGAGGCCCTGCTGCCCGGTCTGTTTATTGATAATCAATTGCCATTGTTGCGGATTGGGCCAGACGAACAGAGAATATTCGCCTTTGGGCACGAGGAGCCCCTTGAATTCCAGATCCACGCCGGTATGAAGCACGGTAGCGTCGTTCGCGCCGGCGCGCCAGACCTGATCATATGGCACGAGCCCACCGAATATCACCCGCTTGCGCATCGAAGGGGCGCTGTAGTTGATGGTGATCTTCTTGCCGTTGATGGTGACTGAGGTCTTCGACAGCGGGCTGAGAGGCGGCGGTTGCGCTGGCCTGGAGCCTCCCGGCGGCTCATCGGTGATGGGTACTCCCGCGGGCGGCTGAGAAAATACAATGCCGGCTGTCACTATGCACACGGCGCCTGCCGAGAAATATCTCATACGGCTCTCCTTTGCATCCGGGCGCCTTCAAGGACGGCTAATGGCCAGATTCACTTCGGCAGAATGTTTCCGTACTTGGGAAGGATGACGTCTTGCGTGAACTTGTCGTGGTCTCGGATGGCCTGCACGATGCCTTTTACGTCCGCGACTTTTAGAGTTGCCTCGATCATCGCCACTCCTTCTTTGGCGAATTGGGCCCGCTGTTCCGCCGTGATTGGCTTGGCCAAGCCGCCATGTTCGCCCGGATCGCCGAAGTAGGCTCCAATGGCTCCGCTGCCCGGACCCAGCGCCTGCAGCTTGTTCAAGCCTGGATCGCTCGGATGTTCCGGCATCACCTGAGTTACGTTGAGAGGAATGTCATCGAGACGGCCGACAACAGAATAGGCGCCGAACAGAACCTTATTGAAATCCGCGTGCGCCTTACGCATCAGGCTTCCATTTCGATGTAGAGAATGGGGTCTTTGGTCTCGTCGAAGGCGGTGCCCTTCCCTACCACTGTCCCGCCGGGAAAAGAATACGCGAGATTCGGCAATACCAGCCCATCGGCCTCCTCGGCCATTTTTTGAGCAAAGGCCAGCGGTCCGACGTATTCGCAATCCGTCGGCAAGCCGCCGTGTACTTCCACGTTGCCGACGGGAATGAAAATGACATCGTTCCGTTGTAAGTACTCTTCGATCTCGGTGTTGGTCAAACTGGTCAAATAACGCGTGCGCATCTGGGGAGCCTGGCACCAGGACACCAGCGCGAACCCGATGATGCAAAGCATAAGGCGCGCAGAGCGAGCGCCGAAGGTAGCGAAAACTTTGGACATTTTAGGTTTCTCCAAGTCTACCTGAATCGTTCACGTTTTGCCGGTCAGTCCCCGTTTTGCGGGCAGTACGAGCCGCTGGTTAGCCGCCCGGTCCTCGATGACGATAGTGCCGTTTTCGATCCGCACGTCATCAATTTTTCCCATCTTTTCGGGCGTCCGGGAATAGAAAAGGAGGAAATGCGATTCGATGGCTCCCTTTGCCGGCAGCCACCGGAATGCAGCCGTGCCGAACATAGTTCCCATCGCGATCGCGTCATGCCGCGGCACGTCATACGGCTGGGTGCCGAATTCCATACCGCGCACCAGTTCAGCCACGGCTGGGTAATTGCCCCAATGCTGGATCCACGGATAATCCGCCCTCCGGAACAAGTATCCGTAAATAAGATGGCGCGCGCTATTGAACGCCACCGCGAACTCGGTATCGCGAGACGGATCCATTAGCGTTGCAGCGTGATCTAAAAAATGCGGCTCTGTAGGAAACGTCCGCATATCGACTGTGCTGCCGTCGAGCGTGGGAGCGAACGGCCATGTAAAATCAACGCCCGGAACGAGCCGGCGCTGCGTCTGTGGCGGACCATTTCCTCGCCCCGGCTCAAAAGCGTTGTAGGGTCGATTCTGCGATCGAGACCCCGATATCTCAATAAATGTCTTTCCAGGCTCGACGAATGGGGCTGACACGGTAGCGTGCTCCGCCCAATTGACGGGCCTGTCGAAACCCAGCAGATTGTCGAGCCTGCTGTCCACGTAAAGTACGTTTTCGCCCGGAACCACATGAAACGTCCGGGTAAGGACTTCCTGAACGATTGGCAGCGTGGCCTTCATTTCAAGCGCATCGGTAGCATTGTCACGATTGACGCGGAACTGTAACAAGTGCGCTTCGCCATGCATGGGCATACCCGCCGCTCTCTCCGAAGACGAGGGCTGTCCAAAGCCGTCGACACAAAGGAAGTGGCCGAAAGCGCCGTTGAATTGTGCCGTCCGTCCGTTTTCGCGAGCCAACCGGATCGGGTTCCAAAGCGGGTCTGGCGCGCCAGCGTCCCCAGGAAGCGTCACGCTGGCAAGTGTAGCGCCCTGCTCAAGAACCGTAACACTGACGCGGCCAGTCGAAATCACGATAGCAGGCTTGCCTTCAAAGACGACCTTCTGCGCGGATGCCAATCCCGTGATCGCGAACCAAAACGCTGCACGCCTGAAGCTGAGCATGGCATCCATTATCCGTTACAATCCGACGTCGGTCCAGGTCGAACCACAGGATCGGCGTGTTACATACCTGCATGTCACCGGAGACAGAAGGGGCTGGATTGCGGGATTGAACTTAAAATAGAACGTTGAGCCAGATTGATGCCCATACGAGAAGTTCCCAGATGAAGTTGAACCGAAGAAACCTGCTCAAAGCCGCACCTGGCATGCCGGCCGCCACGTGGCTGCTGAACTACCGTGCCGCCGCGCCTCCACACGCCGGTCAGGTGAAGGTGACGAGGATCAAGACCATGGGGCTCGACAACCTTGGCGATGGCTGCCTGATTCGGATCGAGACGGACGCCAGAATTATCGGTTATGGCGAAGCCGGGCTTGTATAATGATGGCCGCCACTCAGTATTCGTTCATGGCGAACATCTCGACCGTCAGTGGAATCGACATAGCACTTTGGGATCTCGCAGGAAAGATCACCGGGTACGCCCATCTATCGCCTGCTCGGCGGACTGATCCGGCAGAACATTCCGGTTTACTCGCATGGCGGTCCAGCGGACATGCTTGATAAAGCGCAGTGCAAGGCGTGGGCAGATCAGGCGAAATCGGCGCGTGAAGGATTCACGGCGTTCAAATTCGGATTCCGTGCGCCTAGGGGTGGAGGACGGGGTGGCCATGGCTTCGGTGGACGAGCTAACAGCCCCTTCACCCCGACCCTGGACGGCGCTGAATTTCGCAATGCAGCAAAAGCCTGTGCAAGTCTGCGGGAAGCACTCGGAGATAAAATCGACATTGCCATGCATTGCACCGGTCAGTTCGATACCGGAGCGCGATCGCGTTGTGCAAAGCGATTAAGCCGATCGACCCCCTGTTGATCGAAGGACCCGCTGACGGTTCCCTATTCAGAAGTTTGGTTGGAATTGAAGCGTTCGACGCGCGTGCCGCTGCTCGATGGTGAGAAGGTCGAACTGGTCGAAAGATTCCGGCCATACTCGATAATCAGGTGCTGGAGATGATTCATCCGGATGTCGCCTACTCCGGCGGAATCACCCGATGCCAAGATTGCCGAGTAAGCTGCCCTCACCCGTACGCCGATGGGCATGCATAGCGGGCCGTGGTTCGCTGATCCGCTTTTATGCCTCCATGCATATCGGCGCTGCGACGCAGAACTTCTTCAAAGTAGAGAACGCCCTCGGCACTTCCAGAGGCGATAAAGAAAAGATGGCTCAGGGCCCGGAACCGGTAGTGCACAAGAGCGTGTTCCCGGTTCCCGAGCGACCGGGCCTCGGTCTGGATCTGAATGAAGACTGGCTCCGGGCACATATCGCCAGTAGCGACACGTGGTGGGGATAAACGACGGGAGAGACCTACTTGGCACCCGTTGCCGCCGTGCTCACATGCAGGACACGGTGGAGCACGTAACTGGTTTCGGTTGGCACCGCGCCCTTGAACCGTACTCTAAGGGCCAACTGAAAATAACGTGGGATGCCGCCGGAACTGTCGCGGAGTCTGTTGATCAGGCTGACGGCCAGCCTCGGCTCGGTGAAGTGCTGAATTGCAGCGAGTGTACCTGGATTCAAATTGCCTGAAAAGCTTGCCACCGTTCCTTCGCCATTTGGTCCCGGCATCCTCGTGATGAGAGCGTAGACTTCCCCGTCGTCTGACGCTGTCGGCGAAAGATAACCGCGAACGGTCTGATCGTGGAGCACGGCCGGTTCGCCCTTAAGTGGATGGAGGATATGGATTCCGTTCGAATCGAGCTCCAGTTCCAGTTGCGCTGGCATGCCCTGCAGCAAGTCTCGGAATGAGCGCGGCGTCCCCACCAGCACAACGTTATTCGATGAAAATTGCTGCCATGAGAGGTCGGCCGATCTTGCGAAACTTATGTTGTCCTTGCGCGAACCAAGCAGCTTTCCAAGGAGAAAAAGCGCATTCGCGTCGCCTGTTCCCGTATATAAGCGGTGAGGGAAAATTTCGGGGGCACCCAGAAGGCGTCGGACGGACGCAAGTTTCGCATCGCTTTCCACGTCGGCCCAGTTGTTGAGATTCGGGTTGCGATAATTGCCGAAGCCCTGAATGCTCACAAATAGAGGCGAAGAGACAGCGAACACTATGGCTCGACTGCTTTGCAGGAACGGAGCCCAAAGCGTCTCGAGTTCGGGAGTCCACGCCGCTCTCACACTGGCGGCAAGCCGGCGTTCCGACACCCATTCCGCGGTCGCCCACAGCGCCCATCCCAGCGTAAGCACGAGGGCAGCTGCCAACGCCATGGTCAGCGGGCCAGGACGTGCCGTCGGCGGAGGGGCCGGCGCGGGAATTTGTGAAGAGACGACTTCCAGGTCGGCGCGCGAAGTTCGTACCCGCGACTCAAACTGCAGGCGGAAACCGCCCTTGGGAAGCTCTACTATAATCGGATCTTCTTTACCTTCGTTGAGGTAGTATTCCGAAAGCTTCTGGCGCAGTCTTCCTACCTGGATCCGCACAGCGGAATCCTGCCGTGGGTCGTAGCTTGGCGGCTTCCCGAATGCATCGATGCCGACCGAATACTCTTTGAGTTGATCGGCCTCACCGGTAATCGCCTTTTCCGCAAGGAAGCGAAGTAAACGCCTGAGCGATTCCGTATTTCTGAAGACCTGGCTCTGCAGTATTTTGTCAACTGCAGCACGCTTTTCCTCCTCGACAAAGAGCATGGAAATACCTTCCGAGAGTATATCACCGGCGAGCGGCGGACTCGGGCGCGGTTCTGTCAGGCCGTGTAACCGGCGAACATACCGGAATGTAACCGCTTGCCGCTTGAACTCGTGCCGCCGTAAAGAGCAGAATCCTGAAGACTGCCTGTTCCTGCCGGGAATGAGAATTTCACGTAATTGGAGAACGTAATGAAAGCGAGTGTTTCCAAAATCATTCTGCGTACCCTGATATGCGTGATTGCGCTGCCGTAGGTTCGGCCAAGGATTGGGAGCTCAATCCGTTTACGGATCACTATTTGGGACGATAACCGACGCTACAGGCGCGGTCACATCGGTGGCTGGGGTCACGCTCACGAACGCGGGCACCAACGAGGAGCGTCAGAGTCAGTCGGATACAAAGAGGGAACTATCAATTCGTTAACCTCCTGCCGGGAACTTACGGCATCTCGGTCGATCAGCCCGGATTCAAGCGTTTCAGACGATCCTTGATCACAGTGGAGGTGCAGTCGGCAGTTCGCATCGACGTCGCCTTGCAAGTCGGGAAGAGCAGTCAGAGCATAGAGGTGACCAAGCAGACGCCGCTATTGCAAACGCACCCGGCCACCATGGGTCAAGCCGTCGATTCGAAGTAGGTCGACGAGACGCCCCTAAACGGCCGGTTAGCGCAATGGTTCACCGCCTCCTGCTATACCGGAGCAGCGCCCTTCGCCTTCGGAAATGAGCCGAGGGTTTCCCCCGTTCTGCGCGCGCAGGAAATTGATAACTTCGATTTCTCGCTGGTCTGGTAAAGAAGACATCGATTACCGAACGCATCAATGGTGTCGGTTGCCAAAATCCATCCATTTGTAGGTTCCACGGCCTAAGAACATGCGCTGTAGCCTCGCGGTCTCCTGCCCGAAGCCGGCCGTACCGATAGCAAGCCGATGGTGCTAAAGGTAGTCGGTAGCTGCTACGAGCAAGTAACATTCGTTTCTTATTTGTAACAGCTCGTTTGCAATCCGTCTTTGCGAACGATCCAACCGATCGGCGCGGGTGGAATGGGTGAGGTCTATCGCGCGCGGGACACGCGGCTCAATCGGGCAGTGGCTGTCAAAGTCCTGCCCGCCATACTCACCAACAACCTCGCCTGCCGCCAACGTCTGGAGCGTGAAGCGCGCGCCGCGTCCAACTTAAACCATCCGCATATCTGCGTGCTGCACGATATCGGCGAGGACCGCGGGATTGTTTATCTGGTGATGGAGCACCTGGAGGGTGAGACGCTGGC
>DATHOT010000136.1:0-5213 GCA_035484655.1 Bryobacteraceae bacterium
CTGGTTCGCTCTGCAGCGAGTAGGGGCGCAAGCGATGGCCGAGGATGTCTCGGAGCACTTGCTGGATGAAACGCCGCGTCTGTTGAAAAACGAAACGCTCAGCACGATTTCGCCCTGGGCCAAGCTGCTGGAGCGGTCGGACCTGGTCAAGATCATCCACCGGCATCTCATTCAATCGGGACTAAACTGGTCGGTTGGCCGCATTACCCTTTTTATGTTGCTGATCGCGACCGTAGCCGCGGCAATCGCCATGCAGTTCGACTGGATTCCCGGCTGGGGCGTGGCGCTGATCGCAGCCGGCATCGCGGTGTTGCCGTATTTCTACATACTTCACAGACGATCGAAGCGCTTTCGGCTGTTCGAAGAGAGTTTTCCGGACGCCTTGGATTCACTGGCGCGCGCAATGCGAGCCGGTCATCCCTTTGCCGCCGGCATGGAAATTATCGCCGACGAATGTGAGCCGCCGGTATCCACCGAAATGCGCCAGACGGCGGTGGAAGGGAATCTGGGGATGTCGTGGGAAGTGGCGCTCGGCAATCTGGGCGAACGCATGCCGTTGCTGGAAGTGAGCATGTTTTCCTCCGCCATTCAACTGCAGAATCGGACCGGAGGCAAGCTGAACGAGGTGCTGGCGAAAATGGCTGAGGACATGCGCGACGCCACCGCGCTGAAAGGCGAAGTGCGGTCGCTGGCCGCTCACGGAAAAATGACCGGCGCTGTGCTGACGATTCTTCCGTTGGTAATTTCCGGCATGATGATGGTGGTCAATCCGTCCTACATGGCCGTGTTGTACTACCATCCCTACGGGAAATATCTCATCGCCGCGGCAATCGTGTGCCTGGTGCTGGCGCATTTCGTGATCCGCCGGATCGTGGACATCAAGTTATGAGCCCAATCTGGCTGGGAGCCGGCTTTTTCGGTTTCGTGATGCTGGCAGTCACTGTCGCGGGCTACTTTTTCCTGCGCGGAACGGCCCAAAACCAGACTACGGAAATTCCGGCCGGCCTTTCGACCGAGCCCATGCTGCCGCCCTCGCGAGCCGCGTTCGTCGGAATGTTCCGCTCCATCGGTGAAAGCTTTCCGGCCACCAAGAACGAAAAGAATCCCTATCGCGCGAAACTGGCTTATGCCGGTTATCGCTGGCCGTCCGCTTTGCCGGTTTTTTACGGAATCAAATGCGGCAGTGCGCTGTTCGCATCCAGCCTGCTCGGAATATTCGCGCTGTTTTATCAGGGGGAGTCATCCGCCATGCTGCTGCCGATGCTGTGCGGAGCAGGCTTTGGTTTCATGCTGCCCGATAGAGTCCTGGCTTCGCGCGCCAGAGCCCGATCGCGGCGCCTCAGAAGCGCGATTCCACCGGCTTTAGATTTGATGGTGCTGGGCATGGAAGCCGGCCAGTCGCTCGATCAATCGGTGGCGGATTCGAGCCGCGGTTTGAAGCGTACCCATCCGGATTTAAGCGCCGAATTAGCCCAGCTCTATCTCGAGCTCAAAACCAGCAGCAGCAGAGCCGATGCCTTTCGCAGCCTCGGCATCCGCAATAAGGAGCCAGAGCTGCGCCGGCTGTCCAATCTACTGATCGATAGCGACCGCTTCGGAGTCAGCCTGGCGCCGGCGCTTCGTACCCATTCAAAATACCTGCGTCTGCGGTTCCGGCAGCAAGCCCAGGAAAGCGCGCGCAAGGTGGGCGTGAAGCTGGTCTTCCCGGTCTTCTTTCTGATCTTCCCCTCGGTATTGTTGGTCACACTCGGCCCGGCCTGCATGATGATGTTCCAGCAGCTCAAGGCCATGCTGCAATAAACATGTGCGGGCTCCTCCTCAAGGCCTATAAACCCAGTGTTCCATTGGATGTTGGCGACCCCGACATCAAACTCTCTGAATGCACGCTATATAATGACACCGGATGTGCAAACGCGTTTCGGTCGCTCTTATCATTACGATGTCTTTATCCGCCGCCGTGAAGATTGAGAAGACTCAATATCGAGGCTGGCCCAACTGTTACCGCATCTCTAACGGCGAAGTGGAACTCGTCGTCACTACCGATGTTGGCCCGCGCATCATCCGGTACAGTTTTGTGGGCGGCCGGAATATGTTCAAGGAATTCGACGAGCAGATGGGCCAGCACGGCGAATCCACCTGGCAGGCGCGCGGCGGGCACCGGGTGTGGATGTCTCCCGAAGATCCGGTGCTCACTTACGCGCCCGACAATTCTCCGATCCGCGCCGAAGTGCAGGGCGGCGTGCTGGAGCTGACGGGCAACGTCGAAAAAGAGACCGGTCTTCAAAAGCAGATGGTGGTGAAATTGGCCAGCGCCGGGTCGGCGGTGGAGGTGCTCCACAAGATCACCAACAAGGGGTCTAAGCCGCGAGAATTCGCGGTGTGGGCGCTGACCATGATGGCGCAGAGCGGTGTGGGAATCGCGGCTTTTCCACCGCGCGGCACGCATGAGAAGGATCTGGCGCCGACGAATCCGCTGGTGATGTGGGCTTACACCGACTTCAGCGACCGGCGCTGGCAGTTCACCAGCAAGTATCTGCTGCTGCGGCAGGATCCCAAAAATAGCAACTCGCAGAAGGCCGGGCTGTTTAACCGCGATACGGTGGGCGCTTATCTTCTGGGATCCGATTTGTTCATTAAGAGAGCCGCGGCCGAGGACGCGCGCCGCCATCCCGATTTCGGCTGCTCTTATGAGACTTTCACGAATGAACAATTTTTGGAGATGGAAACGCTGGGAGAACTGAGCAACGTACGGCCGGGCGGAAGCCTGGACCACAGCGAACACTGGAGTCTGCACAAGAACGTCAAGATCCCGGCCTGGACAGATGCGGATATTGACCGGGCACTTGCGCCGCTAGTGAAGCGTTAGGCCACCGGACGGGCGGCGTCCGACGGTCTACAGCACTCATCGCTTTCGCATCGCTTATGACCCCTTGGCTCTAAGGAACGAGCTTAGCTCTCAGGAGTGAACTTAGCGGGGGTCTTCCTTCCTACCGAGCACGAAAGAACTAAAGAACCCATTATCAAGCCGATAAGGGAATCAAGGGGGATAGTGCCAAAGTGTTGGACGTTCTGATTGTGGACGATTCGGCGGCGATTCGAAAGATCTTGCAGCGCGTGTTGCGTCAGGCGGAAATTCCGATCGGCACCGTCTATGAGGCCGCCGACGGCGTGGAGGCGCTTGCGATGCTGAAGAACCAAACGGTGGGATTGATCCTATCCGATATCGACATGCCGAATATGGATGGGCTGGAGTTCCTGACCAAGGTGCGAGCCGAGCCGGCCTGGCGAAGTCTGCCGATCGTCATGGTGAGCACTGAAGGGACGCAGGCCAAAGTGCGGGAGGCGGTGGAGCGAGGCGCATCCGGATATATACGCAAACCTTTCACGGCCGAGCAGATCAAAGAAAAGCTGGCGGGATTGCTTTAAGACTTGTGATTCCCCAAGAAAGGTAACAGGACGACATCCCAGATCGACGTGAAGGATGCAATACCGCAGCCCGAGCTGGTAACCGCCATCGAAGGCGCAACCCATGAGGTCTTTTCGACCATGCTGAACCTGCGACTGGTGGCAGGGAGCGTGTTTCTCGAGAAAGAAGAGAAGACGCCGACCTCGGGTGTGGTGTCGCTGATTGGACTCGCCGGGGCATGGGTGGGAACGGGAAGCCTGTCGTGCTCGGCCGCCCTGGCCTGCAAGATCGCCTCTCACTTCCTGATGGCCGAATACGAAGAGGTGAGCGAGGACGTGTTGGACTCGGTGGCGGAGGTGACCAACATGATCATCGGCAATGTAAAAACGCACCTGGAAAACCGCTTGGGGGGCATGGGGCTGAGCACACCGACCGTGATTTACGGCCGGAATTTCCAAACCCGCAGCACCAAGAATCGGGAATGGACGGTGGTGCCGTTCGACTGTGAGGGCGAGCGGCTGTGCGTGCAGGTCTGCATTGTTCCGAATGCGGACACGGACGGAAAGACGGTTCGCTCCGGCTTCCCGGTTCCGCACATGCTGAATGTGTAGGATCGCGAAAAATCAGTAAAGAATGGAGGCCACATGGAAACGATGGTAGCGACGGCGGCGAACGCGGCTTCGCCGAAGGTGGATTATAGAGCCGGCAAGTACCTCTCCTTTCAATTGGGGAACGAGGAATTTGCAGTGCAGGTCCTGCGGGTGCGGGGGATCATGGGCATTCAGGAGATCACGGCTGTGCCGCAGACGCCGGATTACGTCAAAGGAGTAATCAACCTGCGAGGCAAGGTAATCCCGGTAGTGGTCTGCGGCTCAAGTTCGGTCTGCCGGAGATCGACTACACGCAGCGCACCTGCATCATCGTGGCGCAGATTGACAACCGGCGGACCAAGTTACTGATCGGCATCATCGTCGACTGCGTATCGGAAGTGTTGACGCTGCAGACCACCGTGGAGCAACTGCGATCGCTGGTGGGCAGCGAGAAATAGCCCGCAGGGCATGGCCCTGCCCCACCGATGCTATCCTTAACTCACCAGGGTTGAGCGTTTTTGCTTTATGTCCAGGCTGAGTTACATCACTCCAGGCGAGATCACCGTCACTCGTTCCGCGTCGGCAATACCGTTCAAAAAAGGCCTCAAGCCCCTGCTGCGCAGGCTGGATCGCTATCGCGGCATCTACCTATCGTCGGGCTACGAGTATCCGGAACGCTATTCGCGCTGGGACATTGCATCTATCTGCCCGCCCATCGAAATTGTCGCCGCGGGCCGGAATGTCGACTTTCGGCCGCTCAACCGGCGCGGCGAAGCGCTGAACCGGATTCTGGAGCCGTTGCTCGAGCGGCATCCGCACTGGGATCAGTTCGAATTCCGGGACGGGGGTCTGCATGGACGGCTCAAGCCGCTGCCGCCACTTTTTCCGGAAGAGGAGCGTAGCAAGCAACCGTCAGCTTTTTCGATCCTACGTACGTTGATCGAGGAGTTCCGCACCATCGAAGACAGCCGGCTGGCGCTGGTCGGCGCATTTGGCTACGACCTGCTGTTTCAGTTCGATCCGATCGCGCTGAAGCTGCCGCGGGACGGACACAAAGATCTCCATCTCCTGCTGTGCGACGACATTTATTACATGGACCGCAAGAAGGAGCGCATCGAGCGGTTCCAGTACGATTTCGAACGTAACGGTATTTCCACTCGCGGCCTGAAACGCGATGGGGCTCCAATCCCCGCTGCTCCCAAAAGGGACGCGGGTGA
>DATHOT010000137.1:0-14449 GCA_035484655.1 Bryobacteraceae bacterium
CGATCCCAGGCGGCAAGCACGGCGGGTTCAGCCGGGAGGAACGGACCAGAATCTACGAGACGATACGCGAGTTCCTGGCGAAGAATGGGCTCGGCGGCGCTTAGCGGCCAGGCGCACTATCGCGCGTATAAAGCTCGGTTAGCTACAGCTTGCTCTACTGATTCGTCGGTCGCGATTATGGGCGGAGAAGCATTTTCTGATTGAGCCTGAAGGCGGGAGCGAAGCGATCCGCCGTCGCCATGGCGCCCTTTTTTGAATTGGTTTGGAGAGTTTTGAAACGTCACAGGCCGCCGAAGCGGTGGGGGGAATGTGTAAATCGCGCAGCGATGGTTTTGGCTAGATGACTTGATAAGCGTCGAAGGTGCTATTTCTTGCCAGAAGCGTCTTCTGCATCGGCTTTGCGCGCGCCCTCAAGAATATCTTCGATGGCGTAGTTGCCCTCATGGCAGGCGTATTCGTAAATGGGTCCCGGAGCAGCCGCAAACGGCAATTCGACGGTCCACGGTTTGGTCCACGTGGAGGGATCTTCCACGGTGGCCTTGTAGACGATGTTGTTCGCGTCTACCCGAGTGAAGCGCTCCGTTACTTTCAAGTCTTTGGAAGAGCCGCGAAAACGCGTCTGGTCAGTGAAATTCGTAGTTTCGACCACCAGCGTGTCGCCTTCCCAATGGCCGACGGAATCGCCAAGCCACTGGCGAACGTTCTCCGGAGCGTGCTGCGCGTTCATGCGGATGATGCGCACGTCATGGATCTCTTCCGCCAGGATCATAATCGTGTCCGGCGTCTGCACGATCTGATAGTTATTGTTGTATAGCGTCGGCAGCATCGGCGGGCCGGCCATAGAAACGTAGATACAGCGCTCCGAAAGTCCCCGGTCCTTCACGTTGCCGGCAGAACGGGATCTGGCCGCCGCTGCCCGGTTCCGTTCACGGGCTTGTTGGATGAGGGGCGGTATTTTGCCATCCGGTGGATCGATCACCATCGAGGTTCGCTTTACGCCGTCCACGCGCGCCAGCCCCGAACCCATGTCGTAAAAGAGAACGTTGTATGCGCCGGTGCCCTCCGACCCCTTGGTTTTATGGAGCGGGCCTTCCGAGGTTCCATCCAGGTCCTGCCACGCCTGGTGTTCTTTCTGCTCCCAGACCTTCGCGTCGGCATCCGTCAACGTCGCCTTTCCCGCGAACTCAGCCGGACGTTCCAGGGGCGTCCGCGTCGAGTTGTTCCATATACCCTGAAGATCGGGGTGGCCGTCCGCTGTCCGCAGCATCTTCGATGGCGCCTTATTCTGCGCGGAGAGCGCAGTTGCCGTAAAGACGGCGAGCGCGCCTAATCTCGTCAGATTTCGGAAGGTCATACGTTGCCCTCAGATTGAGAATACCGCTATTTTTGGAGCGCGAGTCACTCGCCGGGCTTGAGCCCAGGGCGTTCGACGATCTCGATTTTGGCGCCGGCTGGCCCGGCCACATAGGCAAAGTTGATGGTGGGACCGTGCGGGAGCGGCAGCGGACGCGGCTCAGTCAAAATGGTCACGCCTTTGCCGCGAAGGTCGTCGATGGTCTTTGCCAGCGGGCCCGTGGAGCGCCAACCGATGTGGTCGACGGCGTGGCCTTCGCTTGGCTCCGCGTCACCCTTCTGCACCAGGATCCACATGTTGCTAAAACCTGGCGCGCTGTACTTGATGGCGTCGATCCGTCCTTTGAGCTTGGTACGTTCCCCGCCGAACTTGGCCATCAGCCAGTTGAAATTCTCATCGGGATTAGGTCCGCGCATATGGATGTGATGGAGGCCGAGCAGATCGGGATCCTGCACCACTTCGATACGCGTGCCCCAGGGGTCCTCCACGAACGCCAGCTTGAAGAGCCCGGGCACATCACGCATTGGCGTGACGATCTTGATTCCGGCGGCTTCGAATTCCTTCATCTTCGCATCGAGGTCCGCGAATGAGAAGCCGATGTGATCGATGGCGCTCCCGGCGCTCGGCTTTGCGTCCGCTTTCTTGAGAAAGAGGAGTCGGGTGCTGCCGAACATTATCCGGTCCGGAGCCTCGGTGATTCGCCGACCGCCGAAGTTCTTTTCGTACCAATTGGCGGCCGCCGCCTGATCGGGAACGTTCAAATGGATATGGTCGTAGGGAAACGTCTGCGCCGCAGCGGAGCCGGCGAAAGCCCCCAGGGCGAAGTACAGGAAAGCAGCCGAAAGCATGACCCGTCGCATCAATAAACTCCTTTTCAAAATCGGTTCGCGGTGCTGGACCGAGTCCCAGTATACTAATGGAGCGGTACATCCGCACCTGGAGGTTCCGATGAAATTCGCCCTGTTGCCGGCAGTTCTTTGTGGCCTTGGTCTGGCGCCGTCTGGATTTGGCGACGATGGAAACCGCCTTTTGCGCATCGATCATTACGTCCAGGTTCGCTCCAAGGTGCCCGCGATTTCCGAACAGTTGACCCAGATCTATTTCCGCGAGGTGGTGGAAGCGGGAACGGCGTTACGAGGCGGACTGGCGGCGGATCGCGTGGCGCTCTTCATCCACGGCGCGGGAACGCCCGGCGAAGTTTCGTTCGACGTCCCTTACCAAGACTACAGTTGGATGGCGTATCTGGCACACGCGGGCTTCGACGTTTTCGCAATGGACATGACGGGGTACGGGCGTTCGACGCGTCCGGCGGCCATGAACGACCCTTGCAATCTCGCGCCCGCGCAACAAGCGGGATTTGTGCCGGTGTTGATTTCCGCGCCATGTTCGGCAAGCTACCCGCACCAGATGACCACTCTCGCCTCGGACTGGCACGACATCGATGCCGTGGTCGACCAGATTCGCGTCATGCGGCATGTTGGAAAGGTGAGCCTGCTGGCCTGGTCCCTGGGTGGGCCGCGATCGGCAGGATACGCAGCGCAGCATGCGGACAAGGTCGCGAAACTGGTTTTGCTGGCGCCCGCCTATAATCGGGCGGCGAAAGAGGAGCCGCCGGCGCAAGTGCCGGCTGACGGCGCGGCCATGACCTCGCAGTCCCGAGCCGAATTTATCGCCAATTGGGATCGCCAAATCGGATGCGCCGATCAATATGATACTGGCGCGCGCGATTCAGTATGGTCGGAGATGATGCTGTCCGATCCGGTGGGAGCCACTTGGGGAACCGGAGTGCGGCGCGCGCCGCAGGTGACATCCTGGGGATGGACGACGGCGGTGGTCAAGAATACCCAGATTCCAACGCTCATGGTCACCGGCGCCCATGACAAGCAGGTCAACCCGGACCGAGTGCGGGAGCTCTACACCGATTTGGGCTCGCCGCAGAAGATATTCATCGATCTCGCCTGTTCATCGCACAATGCTATGTGGGAGAAGAATCATCTGCTGCTCTTCAGAGCGTCGCTGGAGTGGCTCACGCAAGGTTCCGTGCAAGGGAAGCAAGAAGGAATGCTGCGCTTAGGTTATTGAACGGCGCGCGGGGAGCGCACTTTAGCGTCGAACGGCGTCGGCTGCTACGTAGCGCCCCTTCGGGTAATCGGTGACTACTGCCACCACTTTTCCGCGCAGCAGGACCTTCGCGATCCATTGAGGCGCTCCTTGACCGGGCGGGTATTGGATGTCAGGGTCCATTTTTTCATCATGCCCCACGGCCGGGCGCACTTTCACCAGTCGTTCGAAACCTGTTGTCGCCCAGCTTGCCTTCGCGTCCGCCTTGAGCTTATCGATATTCAATCCAGCTGGGGTTCGATGCCGGTGTGTCGCCACATTCGAATAAGCGGCGAGATCGAACTGCTGTAAGCCCGGCAACTCGGTGAGCACGACCACGGCAATGCCGCCGGCGAAGCGTCCAGCGCGGAAACCGAGGATCTTCTCGATTTCAGCGAGCGTTCGGCCAGCAATGAATTTCTCTTTCGTGATGCAGCCGGAAACTGAAACGATGTCGCCGACGTTCATATAGGGATCATCCCAAATCGGGGCACGATACCTGGCTTATCGCTCGGCGGTCGCTCCGGGCTTCACTGTAACTTTCACCTGAGCGCTCGACCAGCAACACTGGAAGCCACCGCCGCCCGCTCCAGATAAGTCATTGGCCGTGATCTCCAGCACGTAATCTCCGGGTTCGCTGAAAGTCGCGGTAGTTGCCGCCTTCCCAGTGTAAGCAGTGTTTGGCGGCGCCTTGAATTCCAGCTTCTCTGCCTTCGGCTTTTCATTTGCGAACTTCACGTCGCCGGGTCCGCGGAACTTGTTCCAGGTCACCATGACCGCCGGAATACTTTTGACGAAGGCCTGCAGCATGGGTGGAACATTGGCATCATCGGCAACCCACACCGCCAGCGGGAGCGGATCCTGGATCGCCGTCGTCAGCGATTTGCTGATCCCACGCGGAGGGCCCTGCAAGAACGGACCGCTCTCCTCGAAGCCGACGAACGGCGGGGTGTTCTTGGTCGCGTCAATAAAAGGCGAGATGACCCACAGCGGATTGAGGCTGAACGGCACCGCCGTGGTCTTACCGTTGGAGACGATGGTCCAGGTGAGTTTGTTGTCGGGGCCAAAATCCTTGGGCACCGTAATGCTGAACACGCCCCACTGTCTGCCAGGCACGAAGTGGGTGGGTTGGCCCCGATCGGGACCGCCCGGATCAATGCGGTTGTTCGGCCCGATCGGAATGTCCAGAGCTTCTTTTTGATTTCGATTGTAATACCCAATCAAAATGACGTTGCCGCCGCCGTTCTTGTCCGGATACCAGCCTTCGAATGCGGCGGTGATGGCTTGCCCGGCGGTATGCGGAGGCTCCATCGATACTTGCGGCGTCCCCTGCGCGAGCGCCGTGCCAGCGAACAGAATCGCGCTTATCAAACCTCGAAGCATTGATCCATGCGCGTGCATGCTAATTGAGACTGAACAACGAGCGCGGCTTTTTCGGATGTTTTGCCAACCACGCGTTGTAATCCTCGTCGCTGATATAAGTGACGTTCACCCAGGCGTGCGCCATTTCATCCACCGTACGGTCGCCCCACCCGACCCACTGGTTGGGATCCGGATTGGACGCTTTGGCGGTAGTGTTGTCGTGCCAGGCGCTCACATGGATGATGGTGCCTTTGGGAAGAACCGGCGCGGCTTCCTCGGTGTAGATGTAGTTGTTCATCCAATTGAAGTTGAAATTGTTGCAGTAGCTCAGCGTCTGAACAGTGCCATCCGGCAGGATCGCTTCGAGCAGCATCGCCTTGCCTCGCAGATGCATATGCGGCTGGAAATTCTCGAGCCGGGCGGCTTGCTTCAGTACATGGTAGCCTTGCGTTTCAGCCACGGTATTCGGGGGGATGTCCAGCGGGCTGCCCGCGTTCGACGACGCCGCGTTGAACATCGTCAAGTACGTCCGGTATTTCGGCTTTTCGCCCTTCGGATAAAGGTAAACGGCGAGTTCAACATGATCGCGAATTTCGTCGCCCACGGCATGAAGGTGGATGTCCCACCACACCTTGGCGCCGGGCAACAGTAACTTGCCCGTGTCGGGACGATAGATGTCGTACTGCTTGCCAACCGCCCACTCCATCAGGATCCCGCCGCCGGCCAAGGCCGTCAAAGGATCGTCCGAGACGGCACTCTGAGTTTTCGGTTCAGTCTGGATCAGGTACGCGATGGCATGATGAGTGATCCTGCGGCCACCCTTAGTTGCGGGGCGCATTTCCACCGCGCGCACCCAGCGCTCCTCGGTGATCGGAATATCGGTCATCGGGCGCCACCACTGATCCTGATTCACTGCCGGCATGGTGTAGGGTTCCGACTTGATGACCAAATCAGGCTGGCCGTATTGCTTTGCCAGTTGCCATTCATCTTCATTCGGAAACTGCTTGGGGGGAGGCATGTCTTTGGCGTTGCCCATGGGCGCGCCCGCATCCACCCAACGCGCAATCAGGGCGATTTGCTCGTCGGTCAACGACCTGTCGTTCTGAAATTGCTGGATACCGACGGTCCGGTCGAGATGCCAGGGCGGCATCTGGTGCGTGACCACCCGCTCTTTGATGGATCGAGCCCAGGGCCG
The DNA here is from genome assembly GCA_035484655.1 of Bryobacteraceae bacterium. Classification (GTDB taxonomy): domain Bacteria; phylum Acidobacteriota; class Terriglobia; order Bryobacterales; family Bryobacteraceae; genus Palsa-89. The sequence goes on from DATHOT010000137.1 coordinate 6,012, forward strand.
CGTTTCTTCGTAGGTCACCAGGGACATCGGCGCCATGGAGTCCTTACGATGACAGGCCTCGCACTTCTCTTGAAAGATGGGGGCGATGTCTTTAGTAAATGTGACAGGTTTGCCAGCCGCATCGCCGGTTTTGGCCGGCTCGGCCGCGATCACAACTCCTGAAACCGCGAGTAGGGCGCCAACCGCGAGTTGGAATTTCCCAGGAACCAATTTGCTATAAACCATGGATCGCTCCTTCAGTTTTCGACCGAACTTTGCCTGGGCTGCGTCATCTTGGCCATCAGCTCTAAGAAAATTTCGCGCTCCCCAGGACTGAGCGCCTCGAGCATTGTGCGGCCCATCTCAAGCCGGCACTCCAGAAAAGACTCGTGCAGACGTTGACCTTTTTCACTCAGCGCCACCTGAACGATTCGGCGATCTTCATCCACGCGAGTGCGCTCCACCAATTCCTTTTCTACGAGTCTATCGATCGTGTTGGTAGCCGTGCTGAGCGCTAAATTCAAGGCACCCGCGAGATCACGCATGATGGCAGGTCCTCGGCCCAGCACCGCGACCACCCGGATCTCCTGTTGAGAGACCTCGATATTTGAAACCATCGGCGGTCGCTTCAACATGAGCCGGCGGTACAAACTGTCAAAGTGCGAAATCAGTTCACGAAGTTGTCTCTCGATGGGTGCGGCCTTGGCCTCGGCCATTTGAACGTGCATCATAATCCTTCGAATCGGTAATATTTCGATTATGGAACTAAATGACCAACCTTGTCAACTCAAGCCAGCGCCAAAAGATAGACCGTATGAAGCTGGCACCGCCGAGTTATTCAAGACTGGAACTAAAACTGATATTCGGCCGGCGTGATTCCCTTCGCCCGCAGATACATCTCAGCCGAAGCGCGATGATGCGTGGTGTGATCCAGCATGCCCATCAGCATCTCGAGGCCGGTCATGGTCCCCTCACCGCTGGTGTAGGTCTTCGAAAGCTGATCGGGCGTCAGCTTCGATACTCGTTCAATCGCGTGGTCAAACGATTTGCCCATGAACGCGATCACGTCGGCCTTTTTCATCGAGGGCGCCTTGGGCGGATTCGCCTTTTCTCCGAAGATCGGCGAGACAAAAAAATCGAGTGCCTGCGACAGATGTACCATCTGCTCCGCAAAGCTCATCTGCGGAGGCGTCAGCTTAAAATCGTAGCTCGCATCCGGCATTTGATTGGCAACTTTCAGCGTGAAGTCTTTGGACGTCTTCAAATGCTTCAAGAAAGCCGCCTTGACGTCCATCTGCGCGAACGCCGGCAGCGCCGCCGTGGCTATGAGCGCAATAGTCAAGCGGGCAAAACATTTGGTGTTGGAGAGCATAAGAACATTATGCGCTAAGTCATCACCTGGGCACATGACCTCTAGTCCCGAGGCCTGGTCCGCAGCGAGCCTGCTATCGTGACTTCATGGAAGCGGGTACGTCGAGCAAGCGACTCTTACCGTGGCTGGTCGCCGTCGCGTTCTTTATGGAGTCGCTCGACACCACGATTTTAAACACAGCAGTGCCTACCATCGCTGAGGCGCTCAAGGTGGTACCGCTCAGTATGAAGGCGGTGCTGTCCAGCTACACTTTGAGCCTCGCGGTCTTTATTCCCATCAGCGGTTGGATGGCGGATCGATTCGGAACGCGCCGGGTGTTCGCGTCGGCGATCGGCCTCTTCACGCTGGGGTCGTTGCTCTGCGGTATATCCACCAACATCCATGAACTCGTGGCGTGCCGCGTTTTGCAAGGCTGCGGAGGGGCCATGATGGTGCCGGTGGGGCGGCTCACGATGGTGCGGACCTTTGCGAAATACGAACTAATTCGCGCCATGAGCTTCGTCGCTATTCCAGGCCTCGTTGGTCCCATGCTCGGCCCAATTGCCGGCGGCTTAATTGTTGCGTATTTTCATTGGCGGGTCATCTTTTTCGTGAACCTTCCAATAGGTCTTATTGGGTTGGTGCTGGTTTATCTACATCTACCCGACTACCGCGAAAAATCCAATCCTCTCGATATTATCGGGCTCATCCTGTTTGGCGCCGGCATCGCACTGCTGTCGTACGTGCTGGAGGTATTCGGCGAACATACGTTGAGCGTGCGCGAAGTCCTCGCGCTACTCACGATTTCTATCCTGCTGCTGGCGGCCTATGGACTGCATGCGATGAAGAACCCGTTTCCGTTGCTGGCGCTGGGGCTGTTTCGCATTCGCACCTTCCGCGCCGCCGTAAGCGGCAGCTTTTTCACCCGCCTGGGCATCGGAGGAATTCCGTTCATCCTTCCGCTGCTCTACCAGGTTGGCTTGGGTTTCACTCCCATTCAATCCGGTCTGCTCATGATGCCGCAGGCCTTTGCCGCCATGAGCCTGAAGATGACTATGCCGCGGATTTTGACCCGCTTCGGCTACCGTGCGGTCTTGATTTCCAATACCATAATCCTCGGTCTGCTGATTCTGTTTTTTGCAACTATCGGAATTGGCACGCCGATCTGGCTTATCGTGGCGCAGGCGTTCTGCTTCGGGTTTTTCAGCTCGCTGCAGTACACCAGTATGAACACGCTGGTCTATGCCGATATCACCGAGGAACAGGCCAGCAGCGCGAGTTCCATCGCCAGCACGATGCAGCAGATGTCGATCAGTTTCGGCGTCGCAACCGCGTCGCTGGCTACGGCATTCTTCATCCCCGATCGCTTTCGTTCGAGCGCACCGGAAATGATTCGCGGCATCCATCACGCGTTCTTCGTCCTGGGCGCATTAACGGTCTTGTCCACGATTGTTTTTAGCGAATTGAAAAGCACGGACGGTAACATCGTGAGCCAGCACAAGGTCCTTCAGCCCGCCGGGTGATACTTCCAAGCGATGAGTGAGCGAGACGGCAGTTTAGTACGCGGCATTGGGCTGCTCCAAGCAACCGCGGCGAACATGCTGAACATGATCGGGGTGGGGCCATTCCTTACCATCCCACTTACGATCGCGGCCATGGGCGGGCCTCAGGCGATGCTGGGTTGGATGGTCGGCGCTGGAGTGGCGGTTTGTGACGGGCTGGTTTGGGCTGAGCTTGGCGCGGCGATGCCCGGTGCGGGCGGACCGTATATTTACCTGGAGCAGGCATTCGGACCGAAAAGCTTGGGTCGGCTTATGAGCTTCTTATTTTTGTGGGAGACTGTGTTCGTCGCGCCACTCTCCACGGCTTCCGGCGCGGTTGGATTCGCGCAGTACACCAAATTTCTAGTCCCGTCTCTCGGACCGTGGCAAATGAAACTGCTGGCCGCCGGGAGCTGCCTGCTGATGACGATTTTGCTCTACCGCGACATTCACTCGATTGGCCGGCTTTCTATCGCGATGTGGGCGGTAGTGATGGGTACAGCGGCCTGGATTCTCTTCGGCGGTCTGACTAATTTCCAGGTCAGCCGGGTCGCCGATTTTCCGCCCGGCGCGTTTCATCTGTCGAGCAGTTTTTTTGCCGGGCTGGGCGGCGCGACGCTGATCGCCATGTACGACTACGGCGGTTACTATAACGTTTGCCTGTTCGGCGGCGAAGTCAAGAATCCAGGCAAGACTATCCCTCGGTCGATTTTGATTTCCATCGGCGTGGTCGCAGTGCTGTATCTTTCGATGAACGTTTCCATCATCAACGTGATTCCCTGGCGCGACGCCATGAAGTCCACTGCGATTGTGTCGGATTTTATGGACCGGCTTTACGGCCGGGGCGCCGCGAATCTGGTAACCGTTCTGATCCTATGGACGGCGATGGCTTCGGTCTTCGCGATTCTCCTGGGCTTTTCGCGTGTTCCCTATGCGGCCGCCGCCGAAGGACGGTTCTTCTCGGTCTTCGCCCGGCTACACCCCAAAGGCAAGTTCCCCTCGTTTTCGCTGGTTAGTCTCGGGATCGCCTCGGCCGCTGCGTGTGCCCTTAGTCTCGAAGAGTTGATCAAAGCGCTAACGGTCATCCAGATCCTGGTACAGTTCATGGCGCAGTGTGTGGCCGTGGTGCTGATTCGAAGAAATCGCCCTGATATCGCGCGGCCCTTCTCGATGTGGCTCTATCCGATCCCGGCGGTCGTGGCGCTGGCGGGCTGGCTGTTTATTCTGGTCGCGAGTGGGCTCTTGTACATTTTGGCCGGACTATTGTTGATGGCGGCCGGGATTCTCGCTTATCTTTGGAGGGCGCGCCGCAGGGGCGAATGGCCGTTTGTTACGGCATGAACCGGCGCTGGAACGTCGCTCTGTTTGGCGACAGTTTTGTCGACCACGTGCTCAGCGGTTTCCGGCGTTGGCCCCAGCCTGGCGAGGAAGCCTTCGCCCAGAACTATCGTCGCGAGGGCGGGGGCGGCGCCGTCAACACGGCCTGCGGGCTAGCGCGCCTGGGACGCAAGTCTGCTCTGTTTTCGATCGCCGGCCAGGACGATGGAGACTGGCTGATTCAGAGGATTCAAGAGTTCGGCGTGGACACATCCCAGATGCTGCGCGGCGATCTTCCCACCGGACTGACGGTCTCTGTTTCCGCGCCCGAAGAACGCGCATTCTTTACCTACCGCGGCGTGAATGCGGCATTGGACACTCTTTTGACCGACCCCTCGCTGCCGGAGCGGTTAGCAGAATCCCAGCATGTGCATTTCGCCTTCGCGCCTCAGCGTGAAGCAGGCATCGCCCTGTTCGAAAAGTTGCGCAGTGCGGGTTGTGCGGTCAGTTTAGACACTGGTTGGCACGAGGACTGGCTGCGCGATCCATCAAATATCGAGGTGATCCTGCGTACCAGCGTGTTCTTTCCGAACGAGCGAGAAGCGCAAGCGATGACTGGCAGAAAGGATCCTGGTCAGATGCTGGACTTCTTCGCCCTGCACGGCGCCGGTTGTGTCGTGATTAAACTGGGAAGGATGGGCGCGGTAATGGTTCAAGCGGGAGTCAAATACGAATGCTCCGGCTTTGACGTCGAGGCAGTGGACACCACGGGTGCGGGAGACGCGTTTAATAGTGGTTTCATCCATGCCCTCTTAGATCAGCAGCCTCCCCAGCGATGCCTGGAGATCGCATGTCTCGCCGGCGCTCTCTCCACTCGTGCCGCCGGAGCGCTCCAGGCCTTACCCACACGCGAGGAGTTAGAGGCGCGCTCGTGGGCAAAGTAGCGCTCATCGGCGGCGGAGGTGTTCGCTCGCCGCTGTTAATGTACGGCTTGAATGAAGCGCGCAAAGCCATCGGCGTCGACGAACTGGTGATTTACGACACCGATCTGAGCCGAGCGGTGCTGATGGCCAAGCTCGGGGAAATCGTGGTGGCGCACAACGGCGGCGACCTCCGCATCGGCATCGTGCGCGATCTCGCCAGAGCCGTGGACGGCGCGTCGTTCGTCTTGAACAGCATCCGGGTGGGCGGCATTGCAGCTCGCGCCCGTGACGAGCGGATCGCGCTGGAACATGGCTATCCCGGCCAGGAAACGACGGGTCCCGGCGGCCTGGCGATGGCGCTGCGGACGATTCCTGTAATCCTGAAGCAGGCCAAGGTCGTGGAGCAGTACAGTCCACGAGCATGGTTCATCAACTTCACGAATCCAGCCGGGCTCATCACGCAAGCGCTCACCGGCGAGACGAGCCTGCGAGTGGTCGGGATTTGCGACACGCCGTCGGAGTTGTTCCACCGAATCGCGCTGGCGCTCGACGCTCCAATCGCCGATGTCCAATGTGAATACGTCGGTCTGAATCACCTGGGCTGGGTCAAGGGCGTGCGCTTACGCGGCGAAGACGTGACTGCCCGAATTCTCGCGAGCGATGCGGTGCTCCGCAGCTTATACTCAACAAATCTTTTCGATCCATCGCTGATTCGTAATCTCGGGTTGATTCCCACCGAGTATCTTTTCTTCTATTACGCGCGCAGCCGGGCGCTCGAAAACCAGCGGACTGCACGGGCCACGCGCGGCGAAGAGATCGCGAGGATGAACGAATCGCTTTTTTCTGAGTTGACGGCCGATCTTCAGTCGCGAAAACCGATACAGGCGCTCCAGACCTACGAGACCTATCTGAAGCAGCGCTCCGGTTCCTACATGAAACTAGAGGCTAATGCCGGTTCCGCTTTTGCGCCGGCCCAGGACTCTCGGGAGAACCCGTTCGCCAGCGCCACCGGCTATCATCGCATCGCTTTGGAGGTGATGGAGGCGTTGAGCAGCCCAACGCCCCGGCGAATTGTCGTGAATGTTCGAAATCAAGGAGCAATTGAAGATCTAGGGGACAATGATGTGGTGGAAGCGCCATGTCTCGGGAGCCGCGCCGGCATTGCCCCCCAACCAGCGGGCACGCTTCCGGATGCAGTCAAGGGCCTGGTGTTGGCAGTAAAAGCATATGAGCGAGCGGCCATCCAGGCAGCGCTCGAAAATTCGTCGGAACGGGCGCAAATGGCCCTGTTGCTATATCCACCGGTGGGCGAATGGGAGCCGGCTGGGGAAATGCTTAAAGCGCTGATTGAAAGCGATCCCGAACACTTGGGGTACTTGCGGAAGCCGGTCGTGGTTAGCTGAGATGCCTTCGCTACCTGGCCGGGTTCTTTGGCAGGCTCACCATATTCGCGAAAATGCGATACGCGCCCGGCACGCCTTCCGGCAACTGGCGATAAAAAGCATAGGCGTTGTAGATGTAAATCCCTTTTCCGTACTTCGCGTATAGTAGGCCGCCTTTCTGCGGCGCCTGGTCCGGATCGTGGGTCGACAGCAGCGCCTCATAATGAGAATCCCAGGACTGCATCCATTTCGAGCCTCGTTCTTCCGCCCATCCACGAAAATCATTCTCAGTGATCTTGTTGGGCCAGTTGAAAATCGGATTCGCCGGCGCGAGTATGTCGACTTTCGAGGCCTCGTCCGTCACCTCTTCGGGATTGTTGCCCATCACGTAAGGATATGGGCCGTAATTGTGGTCATATTCCGGCGTGTTGTATTCAACGATAACCACGCCACCGTTTCTGGCGTAGTCTAACAACCGATTATTGTAAGTTTGTAAGTCATCGCGTACTGCGTAAGTACGAACACCGAGAATGATCACATCAAACTTACTCAAATCTCCGCCGGCGAGGTCCGCCGCAGTCAGGAAACCTACTTTGATCCCTAAGTGCTCGAGCGAGGCTGGAACATCGTCGCCGCTGCCGATGATGTAGCCAATTTTAAGTCCCGGGGCAACCTTCACGTCTACCCCCGTTGTCCGATAAGTGGAAGAAGTGTAGAGGAAATAGGGCCGGAGGCCGTTGTAGCCAGTCACCTGGTAACCCTCCCGATAAATCTTCCCCGAGTAAGTCGCCACCGCGGTAATCTCGTATGATTTTTCGGCTAGATTGGCGGGCGTAACTTGAAACGCGATGGAATGATCTTCGCCTTCCTGCGCCGCCGAGAATTCGACCGACCCCGGCGTCGATCGCCAGCCTGCCGGCAACTCCAGTTTCAAAGCGCCCTTGGCTGGCCCTTTCACATTGCTGTGGACGACTGCGGTCACCGGGAAAGATTTCGAATCGAGAGGAACAATCCCTGCGCGCGGAGAGATTGCAACTGAGATGGCCGGGCCCACCACCAGCGGCTCCAGTACCTGCCCTGAGCCGGTCACGCGCTTTACCGTTTGCACCACCTGGTCGATTTCGATCGGAACCCCGTTGTAAGTAATCTCTACCGACGCCGCGAGCGGATACGGCGAGCGGGGCAAATTCAAATACCGTTCGTCGAGAATGTCGTAATAGGGTTGCTCGATATTGGGACGGGAGTAGTAAGGCCGGGTGTAACCAGCGTCGGCGGCCACCGTCGCGCGAAATGTAGCGGTCGTCAATTGAGTGGGTGCAAGGTCGCCACCAGCCGGCTTTGAATCGGAGATCGACCACCACTTAGCTTCGGCCGGTTTGAGCGACACGCGATACAGAGATACCGGCACCGAACTCTGGTTGACAATCTGGACCTTCACACCGAATGTTTGACCAGGAATCGCGATGCGGAACGTATCCGGGTCGCCGGCGATCATTGCCACCCTGGAATCCGGTTCAGTCGCGGGGGCGACCGTAGCGCGCACCGCGATTCCGAGGGCTTCGGCAAGAGCATCATTGAATTGGGCACGCTTGATATTCAACTCGTGCGTAATGTCGTATTTGGCGTCTTCAGATAGATCACTTCGTGACACTCGGTCCAGCAAAGCGATGGTGCCCTTCAGGCCGTTGGCGAGGAACGGTGCGACCTTGTCCGGCTGTGCGGCAGTGAACTGATCTAGAGCCTTCTCCACGTCGGCATTGATCTGCTTCAGACCGTCCACCAGGAACGCCGTGTCCCCCTGTTTCGCCAAGCTCGCGATTCCAGGCAGTGACGTGTCAATGCCCTCGAAAAACGACTGCTCCTTGTCGGTGGCCGCTACACGGGAATCGAACCGATGGTAGGCACTCGACATAGGGCCGGCTGACGGAATACCGGTTCCACCATT
>DATHOT010000138.1:0-6123 GCA_035484655.1 Bryobacteraceae bacterium
ATCAGGTGCATCGTCACCTGCGCCTTGTGTCCATTTTTGAGCGAGATTTCCGCATCTTTCACGTCTTCCAGTTCATCTGCAGGAAGAAGACGCATACCGTAAACGAGCGCCAGTTTTGCCATGCTTCATTCTAGCCGCCCGTGGCGGCCGGAATAACGGTAAAATGGAGGAACAACCATAGCCGTTTGGCCGTATCTAATCGCAAGCGGATGTAGCGTGTATCAATGAGATCGGCAACCGAGTCAAGTGAGCGGGACGCCAACAGTACGGGCCTGCCTGCCGCCGAGATCTCGGCTGAGTCCATTCGCGCGGCCCTGGAAAAGATCCTTGCCAGTCCGGGTTTCGCCACCGCCGACCGGATCAGCCGCTTTCTCCGTTATACCGTTGAAGAGACATTGAACGGCCAGACCGATAAGCTGAAGGAGTCGCTGCTGGGGATCGATGTCTTCGGACGTAAGCCAAGCTACGATCCGCGCGTCGATGCCGTGGTTCGCACCGAAGCGGTAAAGCTTCGCGCCCGCCTTCGCGAGTATTACGAATCGGAGGGCCGCGAAGATGAGATCGTAATCGATCTTCCGAAGGGCGGCTACATCCCCGCCTTTCGTCACCGTGAGAAACCGGTGATCGAATCAGCGGTGCCCGTCGTTGCCGAGCCGCAGCGGCGTCGCGAATGGAAACCTGCGGTCGCGACGGTTTTGGTGGTCGCCTTCCTGGCGGCCTCGGTTTACCTGATTTCGAAAGCACGCACCCGATCGGCCGGCGCCTCCAGTCCACAGCTCGCATCTATCGCCGTGCTTCCCTTTGCCGACCTGAGTCCGGACCGGGATCAGGAGTACTTCTGCGACGGCATGACCGAGGAGATCATCGACGCGCTTGCGAAAGTTAACGGCTTCCGCGTGGTAGCGCGAACCTCTTCCTTTGCGTTCAAAGGCAAGCAGCAGGATATCCGCGAGATCGGCAAGAAGCTGAACGTCGCCACTGTTCTGGAAGGCAGCGTTCGAAAAGACGGCAATCGGCTGCGGGTCACGGCTCAGCTCAATAGCGTCGCCGACGGCTATCATCTTTGGTCGGAGACGTACGAGCGCGAGCTCAAGGACGTGTTTACGGTGCAGGACGAGATCTCCCGCGCGATCGTCGATACACTGCAGCTCAAGCTCGCCAACTCCGCCAGACAGCCGCGGCCGCCCTCGGAAAACGTCGAAGCCTACGATCTATACCTTCAAGGACGCTATCACTGGAGCCGCTGGAGATCGGAAGGCGCGGAACGGGCCATCGAATATTTCCAGCAAGCCATCCAGAAAGATCCGAATTACGCAGCGGCTTATTCAGGACTCGCCGACTCGTACGCCTGGATGGGGTTCTTTGGCGCGCTGCCACCCAACGTAGCCATGCCCAAGGCCCGGCAGGCCGCGCTCAAGGCTCTGGCGCTGGATGACACGCTCGCTGCGGCGCACACCTCGCTCGGCTATGTGAAATCTTTGCACGAGTTTGACTGGCCGGGCGCCGAGCGCGAGTTTAAACGCGCCTTGCAGCTCAATGCCGGAGATTCCGATGCGCACTTCGGCTATGGAATTACTTATCTGGCGCCGATGGGCCGCTTGGACGAAGCCGTCCATGAAATGCAAACCGCTCGCGATCTGGATCCTCTTTCACCGATTACGAATACTTATCTGGGGCTGGCCTATCATTTTGTCGGCAACCGGGTACAATCGGCGGCGCAACTCCGCAAGGCTTTGGAACTCGATCCGGGATTCGTGGAGGCACGGCTGGAGCTCGCCAATCTTTCGCTTGACGACCGGGACTTCGAGGTGTTCAATTCCGAGCTCGACCTTGCCAAAGAGCTCGCGCCGGAAAGCAGAATCGATTTAATGCGCGCGCTTGGTTATACGCTGCAGGGCAAAAAGACGGAAGCGCTTCAGCTCGTACATAAGTGGGAGAGGCCGCCCGGCGGCGTCTTCGTTCGGTCCACCGCGATCGCCAGCGTGTACGCTGCTTTAGGCGACAAGGCCCAGATGTACACTTGGCTCGATAGAGCTTATGCCGACCGCGATGGCATGCTGGCCTTCATGAGCTCGCAAGGCGTCTATAGACCCTACCGCTCCGAGCCGCGCTTCATCGCGCTCAAAAGGAAACTGGGGTTTAAGTAATTGGCAGCGGTCTGGTAGGGACGGGCAGATTCGAACTGCCGACCTGTCGCTTAGGAGGCGACCGCTCTATCCATCTGAGCTACGTCCCCGCTTCTAAGAACGATTCTACCAGCGCTTCAGACCCTTCCGTCCGATATCCGTCCGATAATGCATGCCTTCGAAATGGACCTTGCGTACCTCTTCGTAGGTGTTCTGAATCGCGGCCGGCAGCGACTCCCCGCGCGCGGTGACGCCCAGCACCCGGCCTCCGGAAGTTACGACACCAGCTTTCTCCGATCTTGTTCCGGCATGAAAAACCGTTGCCTCCGTTATCCGACCCAAACCCTCGATCGCATCGCCGCTCCGCACCGCGCCCGGATAGCCAGCCGCCGCCAACACCACGCACACCGAGGGCTCCGCCCGCCACGTGAGCTTCGCGTTGTCGAGAGTGCCATGCGCCGCGGCAAAAAGCGGCTCCACAAAATCCGAGGCCATGCGGTGCATCAGCACCTGAGTCTCGGGATCGCCCAGCCGCGCGTTGAACTCCAGCACCTTGGGCCCCTGCGCGGTCATCATCACGCCGGCGTAGAGAAAGCCCGTGAACGGCCGCCCTTCGGCGCGCATGTTTTGTATCGCCGGATGGATGACCTGGCCCATGATCTCGGCTTTCTGGAAGTCGTCCAGGATCCGCCCGTCGCAATACGCTCCCATGCCGCCCGTATTGGGTCCGGTATCGCCGTCGTGAACCGTCTTGTGATCTTGCGTCGGCTCGAGGGGCAGAATATTCACGCCGTCACTGAGAACAATGAAGCTGACTTCTTCCCCCGTTAGGAATTCCTCGATCACGAGTCGCGAGCCGGGCGTAAGAAGTTGCGCGATGGCTTGGTGCGCCTCGGCTTTCGAGGCCGCAATGATCACGCCTTTACCCGCCGCCAGACCATCGGCTTTGAGTACAACTGGAAAATCGAACTCATGCAACGCCGCGCGCGCCTCTTCTGGAGTGTTGACGCTCGCGAAACGGGCGGTCGGGATTCCAGCGCGCAGCATGAACTCTTTCGCGAAGGCCTTGCTGGATTCCAGGCAAGCTGCCGCGGCAGTTGGCCCGACGATCGGGCGTCCCTTCGATCGAAATAGATCCACTGCGCCGGCCGCCAGCGGCGCTTCCGGGCCCACCACGGTGAGGTCCGAGTCAATGGATTCGGCCGCACCGAGGTAATCCGTCGTGGCCAGGCAAATGGCGAGACTGGCTATCCCTGGATTCCCTGGCGCCGCGTATAACGCCGACGTCTTCGGGCTTTGGGCCAGCTTCCAGCACAGTGCGTGTTCGCGGCCTCCGGAACCGATTACTAAGATCTTCATGTTTTCTAGAAACTAGCATAGCTGTGCAACACTAAAGGCTGAGCGGTCGAGAGAAGTTTTCCTTAAGATGCCGAAATCCTCCAAGGTCCGATGAAGTTAACCAAGTACGACGTGATCGTTGTCGGCGCCGGCCACGCTGGTTGTGAAGCCGCGCGGGCCTGCGCGCGCATGGGCCTCCGCACGGCTATGATCACGATGAACCTCGACCTGATCGCGCAGATGTCTTGTAATCCCGCGGTCGGCGGCATCGCAAAGGGACATTTGGTGCGCGAGATCGACGCGCTAGGCGGCGTGATGGGCGAGGTAACCGACGCCGTCGGAATCCAGTTTCGTCTGCTGAATACAAGTCGCGGACCGGCCGTCTGGTCTCCGCGCGCGCAGTGCGACAAGAAGCAATATCGCATCCGAATGCGCGAGGTGCTCGAGAGCGAGCCGAATCTGAGAATCCTTCAGGCCGAAGTAGCGCAGTTGGTGATTGAAGAATCCCCTGAGCGGCGCGTAACGGGCGTGCTCTTGCGCGATGGGCGAACCGTCGCGAGCGAAACGGTGATCATTACCACGGGAACATTCCTCAACGGACTCGCGCACGTCGGCGAGATGAAGTACTCTTGCGGACGGAACGGCGAGGCTCCCTCCAATCTGCTCGGCGATCAACTCCGTAACCTGGGGCTTGCCTGGACGCGACTCAAGACCGGCACTCCCCCGCGTCTGGACGGCCGGACCATCGAATGGTCGCGCTTCGAACCTCAACTTGGCGATCCCGATCCGACGCCGTTCTCGTTTTTGACTTCTAAGATCGATCGCGAGCAGATTAAATGTTATATATCTTACACTTCAGACCAAACTCTGCGGATTCTGAGGGATAGCATCGCCCGATCGCCCCTATATAGCGGCCAGATCGAGGGTGTCGGACCCCGCTACTGCCCGTCCATCGAAGACAAGGTCGTGAAGTTCCCCGATAAGTCGCGCCATCAGTTGTTCCTCGAGCCGGAGGGTCTCGATACCTACGAAGTGTATCTCAACGGCATGTCGACCAGTATGCCGATCGATGTCCAAACCGCGATGGTCGCATCGGTTCCAGGCCTGGAAAATGCCGAAATGATGCGTCCAGGCTATGCAATCGAATATGACGCCATAGACCCGCGCGAGTTGAGCCATAGCCTCGAAGTGAAGTCTATCGCTGGCCTTTTTCTGGCAGGGCAGATCAACGGTACGTCCGGATATGAAGAAGCAGGATGTCAGGGACTACTCGCGGGTATCAATGCAGCTCGGCAGGTAGGTCAGCTTGATCCGATGATTATCAGTCGAACCGAGGGCTATACCGGAATCCTGATTGACGACTTGATTACCAAAGGCGCCGACGAGCCGTATCGGATGTTTACGTCCCGTGCCGAGTTTCGACTGCACTTACGTATCGATAATGCGGACGAAAGGCTTACGCCTTTGGGCCGGAAGGCCGGCTTGGTTAGGGATGATCGCTGGAACCTGTACCTGCGCAAACAGGAGCAAAGGGACCGCCTAGCCAGACTGTTGGAAGCTACTCGTCTGGATCGCGCTACCTTTGGCGGAATCGAGGGCTTTGCCGAAGACCGTCCGATTTTGATGCAGTGGCTGCGCCGGCCGGAAGCCAAAATCGCCGCTTTGGCCTCCTGGATTCGGCCAGCCATCGGCGAGGAGCTCGTCCATGGTGTCCTCGCGACGATCGAAACCGAGGCGAAGTATGCCGGCTACATCGCCCAGCAGGAGCGGCAGATCGACCGGCTGCGAGATTCCGAGCGCCGTCGCATTCCGGCCGAATTTGAATTTTCGCAAATCCCGGGTCTATCTACAGAAGCTAAGCAGAAACTCGAGCGAGTCCGGCCTGAAACGCTGGGCCAAGCTGGTCGCATTCCGGGAATTACTCCCGCCGCTATCGCGGTTCTCGATGTTTACTTGAGTATCGGTGCCTACTCCTGAAGAAATGGCTGCCCCGCGATGGTTTGCGGAACTGATTCAAAAGGAATTGCAGCCTTGGTTAACGCTTTTTGAAGACCAGATCCGCAACCTCTGGGAACATTACGAAGTCCTGCTGCGGTGGAATGACAGAATCAATCTGACCTCGATTCCCCCTGGCGAGGAAATGGTGATCCGGCATTATTGCGAGTCAGTGTTCTTTGGCGCGCACATGCCAGGCGCCTCGGGAGAGCCGTCGATTTTGGATATGGGCTCGGGTGCGGGCTTTCCTGGCGTTCCAATTGCCATCCTGCGGCCGGCATGGAGAATCACTCTGCTCGAATCGCATCAACGCAAGGCCGTATTTTTGAGGGAGTCCACCCGCGGGTTACCCAATATTTCTGTTTTGGCGCGGCGCGCGGAATCGGTGCCCGGGCGGTTCGATTGGGTGGTCTCTCGCGGTGTTGACCCGAAAGAAGTCCTGAGAAATGTGCCAAGGCTTGCCCGTTCTGTCGGGCTGATGCTGGGTGAAGACGATTTTTCTGCTATTCAATCCTTCCAAGACATTGCATGGTCCAAGCTGGTTCGGTTACCTTGGGGAGACCGTCGGTTGTGCGTGTATGGAGAGGTTTCACGTGGAACGTAGTGTTTTGGTTCCACGTGGAACAACGGAGTAGGTTTTGGCCAAAGTTATAGCAATCGCCAA
>DATHOT010000139.1:0-3028 GCA_035484655.1 Bryobacteraceae bacterium
CAAATCGCCCATATGGCCGAGCCACAACGTGTACGCCTCTGGATGCTGAGTCAGCGCCGCCGAGATATCGCCCGGAGTCGGCAGATTCCAAAGTCGAGCGAGGATGATGGCAATCACTAAAGCGGCCAGCGCTGCAATTGCGGAGATCACCCGGTCGCTGGCGCGAATCCATTTTTGGGCGGTCAGGGTTTGTTCCGTCAGGGCGCAGCCAATCAGCAGCGCCAGGGCCGGGTAGCAGGGCATCGAATAGTATTCCTGCGTGGAAGAAAACGTGAAGAAGACCAGCAGAAAACCAGCCCAGCATAGCGCCAGCAGCCGCATCCGGCCAGCTCGATCGACGTTACGGTAGCTCAACCGGAATGCCGCAGCCAGGTAGGCGCTCCAAGGAAAAAGCCAGAGCAGATTAAAGAGCCAGAAGTAGAGCCGCGGCACGGTGTCATAATCGCGTGGATAGCGCAGGTTCAAAAAGCGCAGCAGGTGTTCGTTGATGAAGTAAAACCAGAAGAAGCCGTGATATTCGCCCGGAACGCTGCGCATCGAGAAATAGAAGTATGGTGGATTGCGGAGCGTGGCCAGCACGTGCCAGGGCGCGGCAATCAGAAGAATGATCAGCGTGCCGGAGAACGGCCGCAGCCGCTTCCAGGTTCGACGTTCAAAGAGCTGTCTGGTTAGGAATAAATATACGAGAACGGCGCCCAGCGGCAAGACGGCCGCGATCAGGCCCTTAAGCAGCAGCCCGGTTGCGATGCTCGCCGCCATGATCCAGGCCCAACGGCGCGGATGTGGCTCGTCTTCCTCCAGCGCCCGAAAAAACGCCCACATCGCGGATGCAATCGCAAAGGAAAGTGCCACATCGGGAATCAGAACTCTAGTGAACAGAAATAGACCAGCGCAGGTGGCCAGTGTCAGCCCCGCGTAGAATCCCGTGCGTCCGCCGAATGCCCACCATCCGATTCGAGCTGTGAGCCAGCACAACGCGACCGCGAACAACGCCATGGGTATCCGCGCGGCCCAATCGTGCACGCCGAAGATCATGTAGCATACGGCCATACTCCAATACTTGAGCGGAGGTTTTTCCAGATAAGCGACGCCATCCAGGCGCGCCGTCACCCAATCGCCCGAGTCCAGCATATTGCGCGCGATTTGCGCCTGTACGGCATCCACGTCGTCCATCAGCGAAGGCGGACCGATGGCGCAGCCCAGGAACACGACAGCGGCCACCAGCACGACGATCAATTCGTCGCGGAAACGGCCCCGAGAATCCTTGACTGCGTTTCCTTCGCCGCGCCGGTCTGGATGCTCCATCGCTTCATCCAGAGGATGAGCGTCAACAGACCCCATAGATGCTACCCGAGGTTAGCACGCCGGTTAACGTGGCGGCGACACACAAGCGATATAATCGAGCGGTGCGCATCGCCTGCTTCGTTCTGTTTACGGTCTCGGCCGCCGCTGCCAACTATCCTCCCCCGACAGAATCGGACTTTGTCATCCACAACTTCCGGTTCAAGAGCGGCGAAACTCTAGACCAACTGAAACTGCACTATACGACATTGGGCTCGCTCCGCGGCGACAATGCGGTCTTGATCCTGCATGGAACCGGCGGTACAGGCAAAGGGTTTCTATCCGACCAATACGCGGGAGTACTTTTCGGGCCCGACCAGCTTCTGGACGCAACGCGTTACTACATCATCCTGCCGGACGGAATCGGCCACGGAAAGTCCAGCAAGCCGAGCGATGGCTTAAACGGCCGGTTCCCGCGTTACGATTACGACGACATGGTGACGGCGCAGTATCGGCTGGTAAGCGAAGGCCTGGGAATTAAGCATCTGCGCTTGGTTACCGGGACGTCGATGGGCGGCATGCAAACCTGGGTCTGGGGTGAAACATATCCCGATTTTATGGATGCCTTGATGCCCTTGGCCAGCCTGCCCGTCGAGCTAGCCGGACGAAACCGTTTCTTTCGCCGCATGATCATCGACCCGCTGCGCGCCGACCCGGTAAACGGACTCCGCGCCGCCGTCTACATTCTGACCATCATGACCTCCAGCCCGCTTCAGATGCAGAAGCAAGCGCCGACGCGTGACGAAGCCGACCGGCTGTTCGATGAGACCATCGAGAAGCGAATGGCTGCCAACAATGGCTTCGACATGCTGTACCAATTCGACTCCTCCCGTAACTACAATCCCCAGCCGAACCTGGAGAAGATTCGGGCGCCGCTCGTCGCCATCAACTCGGCTGACGATCAAGTGAATCCACCCGAGTTGGGCATCCTGGAACGCGAGATCAAACGCGTCAAGAACGGCCGCGCGGTGGTGCTGCCGATCACCGATCAAACGCGCGGCCACGGGACCCACTCCCTTCCGGCGATCTGGAAGCAATATTTGGCGGAGTTGTTGACGACTTCGCGGCCCTAACGGGCACGCCCTGACGTCTATGAAAATCGCCAAGGCGACTCAAAGCTACGAGACCTGGCTGGGAAAGCGCATCACTTTACTCCCTGCCGACCTCGAGCGCAAGCACGCCGCCATGGCCCAGGACGTGTTTCCTTTTCTGCGAGCCACATTCTATCGCTGGATGCAACTCTGGCCCCAAGTCTGTGCCCCTGAACATCGAGCGCCGAAAGTGCTGGCGGTGGGCGATCTACATGTCGAGAATTTTGGGACCTGGCGTGACGTCGAGGGCCGCCTGGTGTGGGGCATTAACGATTTTGACGAGGCCTACGATATGCCCTACACTGTCGACTTGGTTCGCCTGGCGGCCAGCGCGCACATCGCCATTCGCGAGGCGCGGCTGAAGATCGGGCCCGAGGACGCCTGCGATGCGATTCTCACCGGCTATCGAAAAGGGATCGAGAGCGGTGGCCGGCCGTTGGTATTGGCTGAGGATCATCCCTGGCTGCGATCGATGGTCACCGGAGTTCTGCGCGACCCGGTGCAATATTGGAAGAAGCTCGGCAGCCTGCCGACCTGGAACGGACCGATCCCCAAGAGCGCATCTAAGGCCATCGAGCGAATGTTGCCGGAGCGCG
>DATHOT010000140.1:0-29264 GCA_035484655.1 Bryobacteraceae bacterium
CGGTGATCCTATTTGCTAGTAGCGCCTGCTTCCGGATTTCCCTTGCTGAACAGGCTCGGCTGCCGTGGCGGTGGAATTGACGGATCCGAACCCCCGCCCGCCGAAGTTATGGGTGGAACCCGATACTCCGCCAGAGCTTCCGAGTATCGTATAAGAGGCCCGTTGACCACCACAATAACGCCGCGCGCAGCTGCCGCTAACAGGGCATGGAAGCTGGATTCAGCTGCATGCACGAGATTTTGATTGAATGTACAACCAATAAAGCCAATGCGAGCAGGCCGATGGATCAGTCCAGTATAATCGCTGGCTGAAAATGGAGGCACGAACCGCCGCGTGCGAATCGACATCGCCTTCCCCGATTGCACAGGAGTGACCGTGCGCGTTAGGCTTGAGAACGACGGCCTCTCGCCGGACCACATACGGTTCTTCATTAAGACACAAGGAGCAGCTCGCTATGCCGTACAACATCTTACTTATGGGCGCATCCTATGGCTCGCTTCTCGCCTCCAAAATCCTGTTTGGCGGCCACAAAATTCATCTGGTCTGCCTGCCGGCGGAGGCCGATCTGATCAACGCCGAAGGCTTTCGCGTGCGCTTGCCGGTGCGAGGGCGCAAGGATCCGGTCGTGCTTGATTCGCGTAAGCTGCGCGGCAAGGTGACCGCCGGACCAGCGGCCGGTGTCAATCCGAAGGACTACGACCTCGTGGGTCTGTGCATGCAGGAGCCGCAATATCGCACGACGGGCGTGCGCGAATTGCTCGACGCAGTAGCGCAGTCACGCGTGCCGTGCATGTCGATCATGAATATGCCGCCGCTGCCTTACATCAGGCGTATCCCTGGCCTGGATCACGAGGCGCTGAAGCCCGCCTACACCGATCCTACAGTCTGGGAGAATTTCGACCCGAAATGTATGACACTCAACAGTCCGGATCCGCAGGCGATCCGCCCGCCGGACGAGCCGGTCAACGTGCTGATGGTGACGCTGCCAACCAACTTCAAAGTCGCGAAGTTCGACGACGAAAAATCCACCGCAATTCTGTGCCAAATCGAGAAAGACATCGAAGGCGTGCGCTTCGACACGCCGGAAGGCAAGATCGAACTACCGGTGAAACTGAAGGTTCACGATTCTATGTTCGTGCCGCTGGCGAAATGGGCCATGCTGCTTGCCGGCAACTATCGCTGCATCACCACAGATGGCATACGTACCGCGCAAGAGGCGGTACACAGCGACCTCGATACCTCGCGCTCCGTTTATGATTTCGTCAACGCTCTGTGCGTGAAGCTGGGCGCCAGCCCTAGTGATCTCGTGCCTTTTGACAAATACGCCGCCGCCGCACAATCGCTAGTTCGTCCGGCTTCGGCGGCGCGCGCTCTCAACAACGGAGCGCTTTATATCGAGCGCCCCGATATGCTGGTGCAGCTGATTGCCAAGCAGAAGGGCTTAAGCCACCCGGTGATCGACGGAATTGTTGCGCTGGTTGACTCGCGACTCGCTGCTAATCGCAAAAAGGCTGCTTGAAGCTCGAGTTGCCAGATCAAGCAGCGTTTGACCGTCCGGCATGTTCTCGAATTGTTGGGAATCACCATGTCCCTGTGCGCCTTGTCATCCGGAGAACACTCGCGTCCGTACACGCCTCAGCTTGAGAGAGTACTCCCGAGAAACGCGCTAGGGCCCGCGAATCCGCTCAAGCCCGGTCCCCAGCTGGATTAATCCTGTGAAACGTCAACGGCAGGTACACGCCCGACTCGATAGATGAGCGCCATTTATTGGAGGCCGTCAATTCGGGAAAAGTGCACCGAGAGGCCCTGGCAGATTCATGCGCATCGCAAACTGCACCTTACCTTTGATATAGCCCGGATCGTATTTCTGGATCGCCTGGAGCAGCTGCTCCATGAGAATGTCGTAAATCTCGGTGGTTTCTTTGCCCTTGAACGCCAGCTTCACTGGATTCTGAATTGCTCGGCAGGCCTCGCGGAAATCCGGAATATCATCGGGAAGTTCGGCGAAAGATCCGGCCGAGTGTGTTCATCTCTTTAATGGGACGGGGACTGTCGTTCCATCGCGAGGGATGTTCTCAAAACTTGCCTTTTTGAGACAAGGAGGAGGACGCTTAATCTCTCGCTGCTCTGGAGGGCCAGTTCAAGCTCTTGTCTAGCAACAAGCTGCTTCGTCGATCGATCACCTCAGTAACTTACCGGCGAGCCAGTAATCGACACTGAACCTTCCCGGACCGGAGCAAGTTAGCCAGATAAAGAAAAGCACGTACAAGACTTCCGGAAGATAGAGGAAATTGTCGAGCCAGTTAAGAGGCGAAAGTCCTTTAGGCATGGCGGAAAGTTTGGTGGTCAGGATGGCGACAAGCATATCGACCAATAAAGCCACGCAGGCCAGGCTAGAAAGAAGCCCCACGGCCAGCAAGGATCCGCCAATGAACTCGACAACCGACACGAAATAGGTCATGAGGTGGGGAAACGGGACTTTGGCCTCAACGAGCGTTTCATACATAGTTTGCCTGCTGCCGGCGACAAACAATTTGTTTGCCCCGGAGATGGCGAAGAACAGCCCGAGCGAAACGCGTACCAGCAAGATGGCATATATTTCCAAATCACTGCTACCCAACAGCACAAACTGGACCAACCGTTTCCATTCCACCTCTTGTCCCTCCATCAAACGATACCCCTTATCATACAGTTCGACTTCTCCGATAACCGCGTTACTCATGACTTAGCGGTTCTCTGGCGTAATCTCTGTTCTCGATAATCACGCTGAAGACCGCAAATGGCGGTGTCGTCAGAGAATTCTCGCGCCTCGAGATTATGTGTCCATCCGCTCGACCCATTGAGCGCGCCATGCGGGAGCCACAAATGGATCCGCAAAGTACTGTGTTTCCCGCGCAACCTTGTCGTCCCTGAACTCCATGATGCTCACCGTGTAGGACGGCTTGCCGTTATATGTCAGGATGAATTCGGTGATCCAAAGATCACCGCCGCCAATGATTCGTCGGATAGCAAACCGCTTTTTGCTCGGCTGACTAGCGCGTTGGTTCTGTATGTTGTGTCGACCGCGGGTCCGCTCGCCTGACTGCGGATATTCCAGCACCGCGTCCTCGTGATAGATGCGGTGCTCCGTTTCAAAATCACTGGCATCGGACGCCGCCCAATGCTGATCCAGTGCCGCACGGATCTCTTGATCTCGCGCTCCAGAATGCGGCTCATTCTTTTGTTGATCGTTCATCTTGAGCCTTCGATCTGACAAGAACCTAAATGCCTCAGCGGAATCGGAGTGTACGACTCGTCAAGTCGCGCTTCGGCGATCTTCGCGGCGGCGGCCGCTTCGGCGATGCTTCCGTCGACCAACACAAGTTTGTCTGACCTTTCGAACGCAGTTGACGTGTTTTCCAGGGCGCTGGCCACTACCTTGCTTCCAACCTTACCGCGTTTGCTGTGACAATGCCGGCGATCTCTTGGCCCCCGCCGCGTCGGGGCCGCTGGTAGAGTTCACCAGTCGCAACGCCAAACCACCGCTGTGCGGAGGCTTCGTTACGCGTGGCATGGTGCGGTTGCGTGGCCTGAAGAACCACCGTCGCAAAGCGGTGGGCATCAGATGGATCATCGAATGGAGGAATGGCGCCGTCGCCCGTCGTGGCCATCACAACCTGCTCACGCTCAGCTCGAGGATGCCACCGCCGGATCCGCGAGACCGCGCCCGAAAACTATCTACAGATTTACAACGGTGACTTCGTATACGCTGCCGCTCACGCTACGTCTGTCCCGGTACAGGCGGGAATCACCACTGTCTCCACGACGTTTCCGAATATCCTGAACCTGGGAAGTCAACAACTCCTCGCCGTCAGCGAGAGCCCTTGATCGCGCCCAACACCTGGGTCGAAATCAAAGGTGAGAACCTCGCCATGGTAGGCTTCGAGCGGATCTGGGGCGCTTCCGATTTCGTGAACAGCGCCATGCCCACCGCGCTCAACGGCGTCAGCGCGATGGTGAACGGCGAGCGCGCTTACGTCTACTACGTCAGCCCCGCGCAGGTCAATATTCTGACGCCGCCCAGTCCGATCAGCGGACAGGTTCAGGTCACTCTGACAACAAACGGTCTCAACGCCGCTTTCACCGCCCAGGCACTAGCTGCCGCGCCGTCGTTTTTCGTCTTCGGCGGAGGACATACATCGCCGCCACGCATCTGAATGGCAGCCTCATCGGCCCATCGACCCTCTTTTCGGGCGCGAGCACTCCCGCGGCCCCTGGCGAAACCATTGTCCTCTACGGTAACGGCTTCGGACCGACGAGCACGCCGGTGACGAGCGGATCGGTCGCTCAGTCGGGAACTTTGTCTCCGCTGCCTGAAATCACTATGGGCGGCGTTCGCGCGACCGTCGCATTCGCCGGTTTGGTTGGCCCGGTGAATTCCAATTCAACGTCGTCGTTCCATCCACGCTTGCAAGTGGAGACCAATCCATCCTGGCAACTTACAACGGCCACTCGACGCAGTCCGACACGCTTATCACGATAGCCCCCAATGCCGCTAACATTCTCCCCAAGGGACGACAAGGGAGAGGAGAGAACGAAAGGTGAGGCAGCTTTATAATTTCCGACCGTCCACAGGATTACCCGTGGGATTAAGCGACGGTAATTGCTCGTATGTCGCGATTCTCGCATAATAACAGCCATGTTTCCCTACGACCCGGCCATTCTCGTTGCCGTCGAAAACGCGCCGCAGACAATTCCGGATGTGCTGCAAGGATTGCAGACCATTGACGGCCTCTGTCTAAATGAGGATGGGCTGAGATGGTTTAACGCGCTGTATCTCGCGGTGACCCACGCGGTCGAGAACCGGGTCAACGGCGGTGGATTCACTGACCCGGCGTGGCTGGCGCAACTGGACGTACAGTTCGCGCGGCTTTACTTCGCCACTCTCCGGGCCGCGCTTACTGGTGCGCCCTGTCCTGGGTGCTGGGAGGCAATGTTTGCGGTCCGCGACGACGCCCGGATCACCCGCGTCCAGTTTGCGCTGGCGGGAATGAACGGCCACATCAATCACGATTTGTGTCTAGCAATCGATGCGACATGCAAGGCCACCAGTACCGTGCCGCAACACAGCACGGTTCAGTATAACGACTACACATCGCTCAACCCGGTGCTGGACGGTCTCATCGACCAGACCAAGCAAGATCTCGAAGTGCGCCTGCCCGGCGACCAACTTCCCGACGTATCGCACCTGGAGGATCTGATTGCGGCGTGGGATGTGAGCGCGGCCCGCGAAACGGCGTGGAACAACGCCGAGCATTTGTGGAACCTGCCGCCACTGCTCGCGGAGAGCCTGGTGGACGGAATCGACGGTTTCACGACTGTCATCAGCAAGACCCTACTGGTTCCGGTGCCTTAGTTGCAGGCCGACGATCCGCCTGTCTTTCACACACCGTAGAGTGTAGTGCTGGCTCCTGGCAAGCATCGCCCCCCGATGAAGTCGCTCACTTCCCAACCCTTCAACAATCCGCAGATTGTAGTGGGGGTAGCGCACTTGATTCTGCGCTCACTACGCTGCCCACACGCCGGCGTGCCCTGAGCACAGCTCAGCGAGCAACCCTAAGAAAGATACTTCATCACGAACGCGATGTTCTTCTTGGTCTCTTCTACACACGCCTCGGGACTCTCATGCGGGGTTTCAAACGCGAACCAGCCTTCGAACCCACTGGCCTTGATGATTGGGAGAGCTTTCGTCCAATCGATGGACATCGCTCTGCCCGCCTCTGGATGTTTTGGATGGACCTCCATCAAATGCCTCTCCTCCATCAGTTTTCTGCCGTTCTTCAGGTGCATCTGACAGATGCTGCTTCCCAGAACTTCGAGGCCCTTGATCCCATCACCGGGATGCCCCATGTGGTCCGTACCGGTCGCGTCCCAATAGGGGCGGACCGCGGGGTGAGCGACTAACGCGATCAGCTTCTGGTAATCAGCCAAGCCGAGCGAGAGTTCCAGACCGAGGGTAATGCCAACATCGTCGGCCACGGGGCCGAGCCGCTTCAACAATTCCACGACTGGCCCGTACGACGACTCGTCGTCCATCCTGGGGCAAGTTTCATTCAATCCGGGAACTAGGACCACACTCGCGCCTAGGATTTCGCCAGACCTGATGGTCTTTCGAATTGATTCCTCCGCCGGACCGGAGTTTAGGATCGTACCGCCGTCCGGGAGACTGCCTCCCATCGAGCAGGTCCGCATTCTCCACCGGTTCGCCTCCTTCTTGTAAGCGAGCACGGTATCCCGGTCCCATAGATTGGATCGGGTCGTCTGTACCTCCACGCCGGAAAGCCCGGGTATACTGGCGGCAAGCTCATAAACATAAGGCGAAGACCGGCGCAGCATGTTCGCTTCCCGGTGGGCGAGCTTAATGGGCGAATGAGCGGCCCAGGCGGCTAATGGCGATGCGGCTGCAGCTGACACAGAAGTACGAAGAAACGTGCGGCGATCGAGCATGGTCGCAGTATAGATCATTTCTCTGCACTTATAGCGTCCCCGACAGAAGGGTGCGGCTCGCGGCCTGGCGCGAATGCTGCATCTCGATGCCAGGCTGATGGAGGGTTCTGCTCGGGATTGGCATCTGACAGCAACGGGCATCGGCTCTAGGAGGTTGCTGAAAAGGTCTTTCAAGAGCTCACATTGGCAGGTCGGGGACCTGCTCCACAACTCCAGGTCAATGACTTAGCTCTACACGTGGCGCAGGTCTCCGACCTGCGAGAGACTTTTTCAGCAACCTCCTAGATGGCTCTGCCGTTAAAAGCCTGTGCCGTGCGGCAAGTAATCGTTTGTTCGTGGATATCTATTCGAATGCAATCGGTATTGAAAGCGTTTGCATTACGCCTCGTTGAGTTTATGAGAAGCGCCGTGCATGGGTAACGTCAAACCGAACACGCACAACACGCCGGAACGGCCCGACCTCCGAGTCGCTCGCGCGAACGCGCGCGTCGAGCCTCCGAGATCGGTCAACGGCACCGTTTTCGGGGTTTCCCAGTCGGTGTGGAAATAGTTGTCTTACTCGCTGGAATCGATGCTGGGGAGGTATCGAAGGAACGAGCCCAAGTCGCTTGCGGGTTGTGATGTCCGTCGAGGCCGATGAGGACCATAACGTGACCTTGACCTCCCATGCTGACTCCGTTTCTGAAGAGGTCGCATGGCACGGAGAGAGCTGAGCCCGAGCTGTCTGCGATCATGTTGGGATGAGTTTTCGTATATTCGCCGTTGCCTTACTGGCCAGCGCCTCTTTAGAGGCTCAAACGGCCGGCTCCTTCGAAGTCGAAGAAGCAACCATTACTCAGGTCCACGACGCTATGCGGGACCGGCGGCTGACGTGCCGGGGACTGGTGGATGCTTACCTCCGGCGCATCAATGCTTACGATAAAAATGGACCGGCGATCAACTCGATCGTGACCATCAATCCCGACGCGACTAGAGAGGCCGACGAGTTAGACCGTCGTTTCACCCAATCTGGTCTTAGCGGGCCGCTGCACTGCGTGCCGATGATCGTCAAAGACAACTTCGAAACCAAGGGACTACAGACCTCGAACGGCGCTCTCGCATTTGCTGGGTATCTGCCGAGAGAAGACGCGTCCCAGGTTGCGCGTGTAAAGGCTGCGGGCGCGATTGTCCTCGCGAAATCGAACATGGCGGAGTGGGCGTTCAGTCCAGTCGAGACGGTCAGTTCGATTCTGCCCGGTTACACGAAGAATCCCTACGCGCTGGATCGGGTGACGGCAGGCTCGAGCGGCGGCACGGCGGCAGCAATCGCGGCCAGCTTCGGACTGGTCGGTTTCGGTAGCGACACAGGCGATTCAATTCGCGGACCGTCGTCCCATCAGTCTCTCGCGGGCATCCGCTCCACGATGGGGCTCACCAGTCGCGCCGGCGTGTTTCCTCTGAACTCGCGCGCCGACGTAGCGGGACCGATCGCCCGCACGATGGAAGACGCAGTCAAAGTGTTTCAGGTGATCGTGGGGCAGGATCCAAGAGACCCGGCGACAGCCGCAGCGAAGGGACGCGCCATCCCCGATTACAGCAAGTCGCTGGACCGGAGCGGCCTGAAAGGGGCGGTTATCGGAGTGCTCCATGAGGCGTACGAGCGGGACTCAACCGATCCAGAGATTGTCCAGATCTTCATGGCGGCGCTGGAGACCCTACGGCGTTCTGGTGCAACGGTGGTCGATCCGGCGAAGGTGGAGGGATTGGATGGAGTGAAACGCCAAACCGGCACCGGCCCGTGCATGGGATTCAAGTACGACCTGAATCGATTTCTGGCTGATCGCGGCGGGCAGGTTCCTGTAGCGGATCTGGCGGCGATTCTGAAGTCTGGCAAATTCCATCCCTCGACGCAGAAACGGCTGGAGGATGCGGAAAAGGGGCCCGACAACGGCCCGGATTCGGAAGCTTGCCGAGCCGACTCTGCTTATCGGGAACAGTTCCGCGAAATTGTGGTGAAGACGATGGACCGGCTGAAGCTGGATGCCTTCGTCTATCCGACCTGGAGCAATCCGCCACGGCTGATTGGGGATCTGAATACTCCAGCCGGCGACAATAGCCAGGTATTTTCGCCGACGACAGGTTTTCCGGCGATCAATGTTCCGATGGGTTATTCTCGCGGCGGGACGCTCCCAGTGGGAATGACATTCTACGGTCGGGCATGGTCAGAAGCACAGTTGATCAAGCTGGCCTATGCTTATGAACAAGCGACGCAGCACCGGCGTCCTCCGGTTTCAACGCCGCCGTTGCGGTAGAGTTCGCGCCTCTAGCGCCGACAACAACTCCGGCGGGCACGGTGCGCTACGCTTCGATGACGGGCTAACGGAAGTTGACAATGATGGCCTCGAGGCGCCCGGGAAGGATTGCTGTCGCGAACGGCGCTTCGGCTTCTGGCTGTGTAGATGGATCACGTCAAACGGACCCTGGATAACGACCGACGCGAGAGCGAGTCGACCGCTGTTTCGTTCAGACAAGATCGATGCGGAAAACATAGCCGGAATGCTGGCCGTCATCGGTGGCAATATGCAGCGGCAATCGCGCGCCCGGCTGCTGCGACCTCTACGATGTCGCTGTCGATAACGGAGCGATTGATTACGAATGATCCCGGCCGCTCACTGGCCTGTCGATGATATGCTCATCCTCATGACTCCGATCCGGGTTGTTCTTGCGATTTCGACGCTTTTCGTGACGAGAACCGTGTGGGGGCAACAGAGTTGCGAAAGCCTGGCCTCATTGAAGCTGCCGTCAATTACGATTACGTCCGCGGTTTGGGTGGCAGCGGGGCCGTTCACGGTGCCCGGCGGACGCGGGAATAACACGATCCAGGCGCCCGCGTTCTGCCGTGTTGCGGCGACGATCGAGAAGGAAGTTTGGGTCGAGTTGTGGATGCCGAAGACATGGAACCACAAGCTGGTGGCGGTTGGAAACGGCGGGCTCGCCGGTTCGATCAGCTATGCGGCGATGGTGAAGCCGCTTTTGCTGGGTTATGCGGCGAGCAGTACAGACACCGGGCATCAGGCCTCGAGCACGACCGATGGCGATTGGGCGCTGGGGCATTACGACCGGATCGTAAACTTCGCCGACCGCGCGACGCATCTGATGGCCGAAGCCGACAAGGTGATTCTCAGCCGCTATTACGCGGCCCAGCCGGTGCACGCATACTTCACCGGCTGCTCGCAGGGCGGGCATGAAGCGATGATCGAGGCCCAGCGGTACCCGAACGACTTCGACGGCATCGTGGCCGGCGACCCGGCGAATAACTGGACCCACCACTATATCGGCGGGCATCTGTGGAACGCGCTGGCGGTGGACGGCGATGGCTATCTGACTGAGGACAAGGTGAAGATTCTGGCCGACGCCGTGAATGCGCAATGCGATGCACTCGATGGCGTGAAAGATGGCGTATTGAACGATCCGCGGCGCTGCAAGTTCCGCCCGGAGACACTGCTGTGCCAGGGTTCGGATACGTCGAATTGCCTGACGGGCGCACAGGTGGCTGCGGTGGAGAAGATCTGGTCGGGGCTGCGGACGCCCGACGGGCAGCAAATTTACCCGGGGCTGGTGCCGGGCGGCGAAGCGGGAGGCTGGACGGCCTACATCACGGGTACTGGTCCGGGAACAGGGCGGCATGCCCTGCTGAGCGTTCCGTTTTTCCGGTTCTTCGTGTTTGAAGATCCAGCGTGGGACATACACAGCTTCAGGTTCAGCGCAAAAGACGGGTTCGACAGCGACATCGATCTGACAGACACGAAGCTCGCGGCGTTGTTCAACGCTGTGAACCCGGACCTGAGCCAGTTCCGGAGCCGAGGTGGGAAGCTGATCCACTATCACGGATGGAACGACCCGGATATCTCGTCACTCAATAGCGTCAACTATTACCAAAGCGTGGTGAGGGTGCAGGGCGGCGAAACGCACGGCTTGGCCAACACCCGCACCTTCTACCGCTTGTTCATGGTGCCGGGTATGTGGCACTGCGCGGGCGGACCGGGAGCGACGACATTCGACATGCTGGAGCCGCTGAATGAGTGGGTGGAAAAAGGGACGGCGCCGGAACGGCTGATTGCTTCGCGGCAGGTGAACGGTCAGGTGCAGCGCACTCGGCCGCTGTGCCCGTACCCGATGGAGGCGCAGTGGAATGGTGCCGGAAGCACGGATGAAGCGGCCAATTTCGTCTGCGGCCTGCCAAAGCCGTAATTCCACGGTGGCTACATCGCGATACACTGATTGAAAATAATGTCCCTGGCGAACGGTACTGAACTCGGACCGTGCGAACCGGAAAGACCAATATGATTTCCCATGAACACTTTCAGCTGACCACAGAACGAAAGAGGCGATGCATGCAAGTTCCACTCAAGATCATACTCGCAGCGGTTTCATTCCTCGGATTGGCAGTCTCCGGGCAGGCTCGAATCACCCGGCTCGCGGTTGAACACACCGAGACCCTCGGACACGATGGGTACCAGAAACTCACTGGCCATGCTTATGGCGAACTCGACCCCAAGCCCCCGTTAAATGGCATCATTACCGATCTCGATTTTGCACAACACAACGCGCGCGGGATGGTGGAATACGTGGCGACCTTCACCATCATCAAGCCGGTTGACAAAGCGAAAGCCAGCGGGGTGCTGCTGTACTTCGTCCCGAACCGCGGCCGAATCAATTTGACTGGTGGTGGATTCCTCGCCGACTCCAAAAAACAAGGCCACGTACTGGTCGCCAGTGGCTGGCAAGGAGACCTAGAGCCGGCGGATGGTGTCGAAACGCTTTCAGTGCCGGCCGCCAAAAACCCCGATGGCTCTAGCATCACCGGGCGTGTGCTGGCCCGCTTCAGCGACATGCCTGCGGACGCAACCACCCTACCTATTCTTCGTGGCGGTGTTGCTGGGACCGCCGATCCGGCCAGCTTCGATACTTCCAAAGCCACGCTGACTCGCCGGACTTCGGAAGACGGCAAGGTCGTGCCCCTGCGTAGCACCGACTGGGCCTTCGCAGATTGCAGCCAGATTCCTTTTCCCGGCAAGCCCGATCCGCGGAAGCTCTGTCTGAAGGGCGGGTTCAACCCCGCGTATCTGTACGAACTTGTTTACACCGCCAAAGACCCGAAAGTCTACGGCATCGGCTTCGCAGCGACACGCGACTTGAACTCATACCTGCGCTACGGTATCCAGGACGATACCGGCACTGCCAACCCTCTGCGCGGGTGGATCACTGCCACCGTGAGCCAGGGCAACTCGCAGTCGGGAAACTACCTCCGCAGCTTTATTCATCTTGGCTTCAATCAGGATGAAACCGGAAGAATCGTCTTCGATGGCAGCAATCCGAATATCGCCGTTCGCCAGCAAGGGATGAACTTCCGATTTGCAGCGCCCAGCGGAGCAGCGGCGATGTACGAGACCGGAAGCGACGGCGTCGTCTGGTGGGAGGATTACGCGGACGAAGCCAGGCGCCATCCCGCGGCTGGATTGCTAGACCGTTGCCGGGCCACCGAAACCTGCCCGAAGATCGTGGAGACCTTCGGTTCGTCGGAGTTTTTCAATCTCCGGGCTTCTCCCGACCTAGTGGGCACGCGTGCCGATCGCGATATCCCGCTCCCGGCGAATGTTCGGCGCTATTACTTTCCTGGCGTGAGCCATGGGGGTGGACCGGGCGGCTTTGATCCAAATCCGCAGCAGCAGCTCTGTTGCGAACTGGTGCCAAACCCGAATCCATCGAGCGACACCTTGCGGGCGCTGCAGACGGCTCTGGTCGATTGGGTGGTGAAAGGCACGCTTCCTCCGCCGAGCCAGTATCCGCGTCTCGATCGAGGAGAACTGGTAGCGCCCACACAGGCTGCGATGGGTTTTCCCGCGATTCCTGGAGTGCCGCTTCCGGACGGGATCCTGACGCAACTCTATCAATACGACCTCGGACCTAAGTTCCATTACAATGATCTGTCGGGCATCATCACGATGCAGCCACTCCCTATCCGTCAGATTCTGCCTACCCTGGTTCCACGGGTGGACGGCGACGGTAATGAAGTGGCGGGCGTGGCCAGCGTCCTCCATCAGGTTCCTTTAGGAACTTACACCGGATGGAATACCAACGCTAGCGGTTTCTACAAAGGCCATATCCGCACCAATACCGGCGCCTTTATTCCCTTCGCCAAGACGAAGGCCGAGCGGGTGGAATCCGGTGACCCGCGGCTGTCGCTCGAAGAGCGCTATGGCACCCACGAACAATACGTCGCGCAAGTGCGCGTCGCCGCCGAACGGCTGGTGCGCGGACGGTACCTTCTCCAGGACGATGCAGACCGTCTCATTGCTCAAGCCGAAGCCAGCAAGGTCCTGAAATAAAAGCGGGGCGATATGGCCCATCGCTGGTTCTAGTCACACGACCAACATCTGCCGTTAGAGTATGCTTACGGCCATGCCCTTCTGCAAACTCTTCGTGACGATGGTCCACGCTGGACTTGTGTTCGCGGCGCTAGCTCCCTTCGCTCTCTCGCAGACCAGTCCAAAGCCACCGAAATCCGTGCAGCTCTACGTTTTCGACAACGGTGTGATCCAAGGACTGGATCCAACTGCGTTTCATCTCAAGAAGGAAGAGATAGCCACGCCGGATATGGTAGTGTGCTCGTATTTGATCGTGCACCCCAAGGGCACCCTGATGTGGGATACCGGCGCTATTCCCGATGCCAATTTGAAAAGCGATGACAGTTCTGTAACCCAGGGAAGGTTCACGGCGACCAAAACGCTAAAGTCCCAGTTAGCGACTGTGGGCTACGCTCCCAAGGACATCACTTATTTTGGCCTGTCGCATTATCACGCCGATCACACCGCGAATGCTAATGACTTTGCCGGCTCCACCTGGCTGGTCCAACAGCCGGAGCGCGAGGCGATGTTTGCGGACAAGGGTCCCGCGATTACTCAGCGCGCCCAATACATTGCACTGAAGAATAGCAAGACGAAGATCCTCAATGGGCAGGATTACGACGTGTTCGGTGACGGCACGGTAGTAGTCAAGGCCGCCTACGGGCACACTCCCGGGCATCAGGTGCTGTATGTGAGGCTGGCAAAGACTGGGCCGATCCTGCTGGCCGGCGACTTGTATCATTATCAGGAAGAGCGCAACACGGACAAAACTCCGACTTTTGAGTTCGACCACGACCAATCGCTTGCGAGCAGGGCTGCCATCGAAGCTTTCATCAAGAAGACCGGCGGGCAGCTCTGGATCGAGCATGATCTTGCGAATTTCAACAGGCAGAAGAAGGCCCCAGGCTTCTACGAGTAACTTTCGCCCAGGGCGCGTGTGCCGCCCCTCCGCGGCCTCAACCAACCATCCGTAAGTATGCGCAGGTATATACTTGTATGCCATCTGGAAGCCATACTGGCCCCTACAGCTTCCAGAGGAGGACAAGACAATGGAACACACCATCGCAAAACTGGTTCATGAGTTCGAACAGGGAAAGCTGACTCGACGGCAGCTCATCCAGAACCTAACAATAGCGGCAACGGCAGCATCTGCCGTAAACGCGGTGCCCGCAGCCGCAGCCGAGGGAAAGGTAATTAACGCCACCAACATCAACCACGTGTCCTACCAGGTGACCGATTATGCGCGGACTCGTGAATTCTATGCTGGACTGTTCGGGATGAAGGTCTCCGAAGACGACGGCAAGCAGTGCCGCTTGTCATTCGGCAATAACATCCTGATCGTTCGTAACCGCCAGCCGGCGCCCAAGGTCGATCACATCGCATACACGATCGCCAATTGGGACCAGGAGAAAGAAGCGGTGGAAGCCGAGTTGAAGCGCCGTGGTCTGAAAATCGTACAAGGGGACATCAAGACCAGTCTGCACATCCTCGACCCGGACGGCTTTCAAGTCCAGTTGGGCGGATTGCGCCAGTGAGATCACGCCCCGCCAGCAAGGTTCGCTTCGTTTGGAAGACCTCGCAGAGGGTCTTGATGCAGAGCGTCCGATAAACGCGCCAGGGACCAGCCATCGCCAAGCCACAAGAGCGTCTAGTAGCCATGTCGGACTTATACGGCGCACCGTCCAAAATTTCGATTTCAGCGATCTTGCGTGAACAGTTCCAAGAGTGAATCGTCGAGAGACATCCACTGATCCGGCCTCTGCCAGGAGGAAACCCTTTCTGGTACCCGGAGCATTCCGTGACCTTCCAGGCATACCATTTCTGTTCCCGTCCAACTCAAAAACACGCATCCGGGGCATCCAACCTGGGCCGCCAGCCCGAAGCGTCTGAGACAGACGCGGCAACGATGGCGTTGGTCATAAATCGACCACGTTAGCGTACCCATGCAACCCAGCAGAAACAGCCATGTTGACAACGGCTCGGTTGCCAGATCGGTCCCGCCCAGCATTGTGATCGAGGATGCTCGCGTAAACTCCAAACCGGCGAGGAGTACTGCGACGAGCAACAATCCCGTCTTGGAGCAGAAAAACAGCGCACGGACTAGTCCGCGCGTGCTCCACGGCGCGAAATTCACCCGAACTGCTGGCAGAATCGTACCGATGGCGAGGATAAGCGCTAGTGCGAATGACCAGAATACCGCCCGGACTCGAGTGCTCAGCGAAGAAATAACGATCAGGCTCGACCAGGGGTTAACACCTTGCGCCTGTACAATCGATGCCAGTTCTGCGCAAGCCTGCGCAGCGGTGACGTTGGGCCGAAGCCGGATCACGACGCCGGTCTTCGCATTGCGGTTCATGGCATCGCGCCCAATCTCCCAAACACCAATCCGCCGCGTTAGAAACCAGAAGTCTTTGTTCAGCACGGCGATCACGCGAAAACGCCTGCCATCCATCACCAAGCTCGTTGGAGCTTTCCCGCCGAAAGTTTTGCGCCAGAAATCGTAGCTGAGCATAACGCAGTCGCTACAATTTTCAAAGTATTTGGTCGTCAACCGGCGGCGCTCAGCGGTTCGTGCGCCGAGCAATGGAAAAAAATCGGGGCTCACGGTGGCCACCTGCGCCGATCTTCGATCGACGGTCTTTTCCGACCAGAAATAAGTGGCCGCACCCTCAATCAAATGGCTATCCGTCCGCCACCAGCGCACCCATTGATCACGAATACCGGAACGGACAGCGAGCGTCGTGTCGCCTTGAGCCACGGTGGCAATCCGGTCAGGATCGCTATACGGCAATTGCAGCAGCGCCGCCCGCGTCCCCGGCAGAAACCCGCTCGTCAACGTAATCAATGCCAGTATTATGCCGACCCCGAACAGGCAGAAGCTGGGTGACTCGGTGGCGCGCGTCACCGCCGGCTTGAAATGTTCTCCACTCCAGGTGTGCGTTCGTAGCCAAGCGGCGTCCTGAAACGCGCCTAGCGCGAAGCTGATTAATTGCCTGCCTCGTGCCATCTCCCGGCCCGCTTCCGCGAGCGTGCTTTGCGCGTAATGCAGTTCGGCCATCCATTCGCGTCGCCAGTCCACACGCGAGCAAGATGGGATCATCCAAGCTGCCGCACGGATAAGGCACCGCGCCAGCAGGTACGGTTCGATACCGCGCCGGTTCACCGCTTTTCCTCGCCCGCCGTAAGGTTCTGGATGAGCGGATACCGCTGCGCTGCTTTCGCGAGAGTGCGTTCACCGACGCGCGAAAGCTTGTAATATCGCCTCTGGGGGCGCTGCAGTTGCTGCGCGGCTTCCGGTTCCCATTGCGCCAGGATCAGTCCCGATTCCTCTAACCTGCGCAGGATCGGATAGACGGTGCCACTCTGCAGCCCGGTCCGTTCCATGATATCGAATCCGTAGTTGCAGCCTCCACTGATCACCTTGAGGACCAGTGCCGAGGTGTGCGTCAACTTGACTTCGTCCTTCATGAGCTGCCAAACATTATACTCCTATTGCGCATTTCTACATAGGGTGGTAAACTCGATCCGTCGATGCTCGAAGTCCGCAATTTGACCAAGCACTACAAGCGAATACCCGCTGTCGATGGCATCAGCTTTACGATTCGTCCGGGCGAAGTGCTGGGGTTTCTCGGGCCGAACGGCGCCGGCAAGAGCACCACCGTCAAGGTGCTGATCGGCCTGATCGAGCCCACACGCGGGGAAATTCTCTTCAAGGGCAAGGACGTCCGCATAGACTGGCCGGGATTCTTGCGTATCGCAGGGTACGTGCCGGAGGAGCCGAATCTCTATTCGCAGCTTACCGGGCGCGAATATCTGCAACTGACAGGACGTCTGCGAGGAATCCCGTGGGCCGCGCTCGAGGCCCGAATGGACCGGCTCTTGCGCTTGTTTTCCCTTTGGGAGGACCGACATGTGCTGCTCTCCTCGTACTCGAAGGGCATGCGGCAGAAAATCATGCTATCCGCCGCGTTGCTTCACGATCCCGAGCTTCTGGTACTCGATGAGCCATTTTCAGGGCTCGACGTCAACACCGCTTTGATCCTTCGCTCCCTCATCCGCGCCCTTTCCCAGGAAGGAAAGATGATCTTCTACAGCTCGCACGTGCTCGAAACCGTGGAGAAAGTCTGCACATCCGTCTTGATTTTGCGAAAGGGAATCGCCGTCGCGTACGATCAAGTCAAGCATCTTCGCGACCTGTTACGCCAGCCTTCGCTCGAAGCCATCTTCACGCAACTTACCCAGCAGGAAGATCCGGACTGCGTCGTCCGGGAAATCATTTCCGCCATTCGGAGCTGAATAATGCTGCGCTATTGGCTCGAACGGACCCACTCGACTGGTTTCGAGCTGCGCCGCCATTTTCTTATCCGATTCTTTGATAGCGAGCTTGTCTCGGACTCGGCGCAAGCGAAAGTCGTCGCGGGAGGCGCAGTTGGTATTCTCCTTTCTCTCTCGCTGATCTTCGGTCAGGCCTACTATCACAAGTATCGCCTGCTGCTTGAACTGCCCACTTCCAGTCTCTATCGGCACGCCGTGCTCGCCGACGTCCTCTTCCTGGTGACTCTTGTCATGACCGTTTCAGCGCTGTTCGCTACTGTTCAATGGCCCGCGCTGTTCCCATCCCTCCGCGATTACCTAGCCCTCGCTGCGCTACCGGTCCGTATGCGCGAGGTTTTTCTGGCGAAATTCACTGCGCTTTTGGCGCTTGCCGTCGTCGTGATCGCGGGCACAGCCCTGTTTCCTAGCATCATGATCCCGGCGATGATGGTGGGCCGCTACGGCGACGGGACCGGCTGGCATGTCGCCGGCATTTTCCTGGGATCGGTGCTCGGGGGATTATTCGTGTTCTTCACCCTGGTTGCCTTTCAAGGCGTGCTGCTCAATGTTGTACCTATTCGCTTGTTCCCGCGCATTTCGCTCGCGTTACAAGGTCTCCTGCTTGCGTCGCTCCTTGCGGGGCTGCCCTTCGTTTTCTCGGTTCCCGCACTTTACGATCGAATCGATCCTCTTCCAAGCTGGTCGCTGTACGCTCCGCCCCTATGGTTTTTCGGGATCGATCAGATCATTTTCGGGAATCATGAGCCGATTATCACCCTCCTGGCGCGCATCGCGATTTTCGCGGTCCTAACTTCCGCGGCCGCTGCTATGCTCGCTTACGTGTGGAGCTACCGCCGTCACCGCATTCGTGTCCTCGAATCTCCATCGATTGACAGCCACGCTCTGCGTCGGCTCTGGCCTGGCAGGCTGGTCACACGGTTACTCACTGATACGCGCGCGCTTGGCGT
This sequence comes from Bryobacteraceae bacterium, assembly GCA_035484655.1. GTDB lineage: Bacteria > Acidobacteriota > Terriglobia > Bryobacterales > Bryobacteraceae > Palsa-89. The sequence continues at coordinate 18,155 of DATHOT010000140.1, forward strand.
TTTCACCTTCATTAGCAAGATGCTAGGGCGCAGCCGCCAGCACCGTCTCATTCTAACCGCGTTCACAGCGATCTCCCTGGCCCTGATCTCTCAGGAGTTCGCGAACATCGCTCTTGTCGGCAGCCATTTCCATACAATCTCCACGTCGATCGAAGCGGTACGCGAACTGGTAATTGCCATACCGCTCGGGATCTCCTTTTTCTTGCTTGCGGGTTTGCGCTATCTGTTTCGCCTTCCCATTGAAATCCGAGCCAACTGGCTATTCCGAACGATTGAACCCGGCCATGCTCACGCGCTGCTTACGGGCGTCGAGCGATTCCTCTGGGTCTGGGGTGCGCTGCCTGTGGCTGTCTTGACGCTACCGATCGAAGCTAGCCTGCTAGGAATTAGAACCGGCGTTGCTGCAGCGATCGTATGTCTGTTGATCTCATTTCTCTTGATCGAGTTTCTCTTGTTCACATACGATAAAATCCCGTTCACCTCGTCTTACCTTCCCGGCCGCCGACCCCTGATCGAGACCGTTCTGAAGTATTCTGTCGCGACGGTTTGTTACGTATGGGGATTCGCCGCTGTGGTGAGTTTCGTTATCAAATCCGCAGCGTCAACCATGTTATTTGCTGCGATCTTAACTGTCGGATGGTGGCGATTGCGCCATGCCCGGCTTGCTGCACGACAGATTAGCCGTATCGAGTTTGAGGAAATGTTTGAGCCGGCCGTCCAACTCCTCGGAATCGAGCGCGACTGAGGAGATCAAAGCTGCGTAGGCGACTTCTTGAGACGATTGGCGGTCTAAAAGAGATTCGTTCCGCAGCGGACACACTTGCGAGCGCGCCAGTTCGACCTTTATATTCAGGGTCGAGATGCCGATGTTCGTTGGAAGTTTTTGGCACGTTATCGAATCTTCGCCCCAAAATCACAAACCGAAACGCATCTGAAGTCGCCGCGCAAAATGGATTGTCCTGACCAGCGCCTCCGCGTAGGTCCCGGTGTTGCGAATTAACAGGCCCCCAGTACGGACACATTCCCAAGGTATCTTACTGGGGAAACTCGACCGTCAGGCCACATGACGAGATGCCGGCTCTGCGGGATTGTTTGAGAGGGGCCCGCAACGACGTCTTAGCTTCCGGGTAGTGCGTGTCCCCCGGCGATCCCGAAAGCGCGCCGACATTACCATTTCCGCGCGCAGTTGACTTACGTCCGAGTACTGCAATTTCTCTCGCGGCCGCCACATCGTACGACCGGCTGCGGGCGGCCTACTTAGGTGTGATATGCTGGCGTGTTGTAACGTTCCAACTGGACCCGGAGCGTCATAACGAATTCCTCCACCGATCGTCGCTCACGGATGGGATTAATTCGTGCTTGGCCCGCGCGAATCTCTACGACTGCGCGGTTGAAGCTTGGCGCAGCCGACACCAAAGCCGCCGCACTGAGGAGGCTTACCTCCACTGGATTCGCCGCTTCCTCCCGTTTCATAACGGCCCTCGGCGGAGGCACTGTCGTCTTGGGCGACCGGGACCGGTCTTATCCACGTCGCTTAAACGCACGTCGGCCTAAACGTAAGTTAGGCCGGGAACCACGAAAGAGTTTGGGATGAAGGTTCACTACCTAGAGATTGTCACTTCGGATGTAGATGCTGTGTGTGCTGCCTATGAGGCTGTACACGGCATCAAGTTTGGATCAGCTGATCCGCTTCTCGGAGGTGCGCGGACGGCTCCGCTGCCGGATGGTGGCAGCATTGGCGTGCGCGGTCCCTTGCGAGATACGGAGGAGCCCGTCGTTCGACCGTACTGGCTCGTTGACGACATCGACGCAGCGTTAGATGTGGCATCAAAGCAGGGAGCTTTCATTGCACACGCCCCGCTGGAGATTCCGGGAAAGGGTAGGTTTGCGATCTACATCCAGGGAGATGTGGATCACGGGTTGTGGCAACTATGATTCCGGGCGTGATAAATCGCTCCAGCCGACCGCCTTCTGCGGCGGTTGAGCCCCACCGTTAGCCCGCGGTTCCGAGGAGTCGAATCGACATTCCGTTCGATGCTAAGAGACGTGTAGCCGGGATAGCGCGTTTTCTGGGAGCAACCGGAAACGGGCAGATTCACCTGTACGAAACCGGGACATCCGCCCGTCGGGTTCGAGCCGCACGTCGCTTTGGATCGCGTGCTTCCGAAATTCATACTTGGTCTAGGCGTGTGCTTACGTAAACCGCTGCGGGCGGAACGGCGTCAGCAAATCGACGTCTACACCGTCCAAAATCTCTGTTGCCGCCACTTGACCGATCAATGGAGACAGCGTGATCCCACTGTGCATGGCCGTGATGTAGAGATTGGGACAGCGCTCCGCGAACCCTACAACAGGATGGCCATCCCGAGGCAACACGCGATGACCCAGCGTCACATTCTCAAGGTGAGCGCCCTTCAACCGATCGAGAAACCTTTCGGCGTTGCGGAGCAACTTCATGCCAAACTCCTGGCTGGTATCGAGAGTGGCTGTCGCCTCGAAGTCCGTACCAGTGACAATCCTCCCGTCTGGGTTCTGCTTGATATTGATCCCGGGAGCGAACGCGATCCGTTCGAGCAGGCGCGGCTGCGGCGTACTATGCGCTAGTAATCCCGCTGATTCTTTCAGCGGCACGTTGACTCCCACCATCTTTGCCAACCGGGGCGTATCGACGCCTGAAGCGAGCACTAGAAAATCCGCCGCAATCGGCCCATTATTTGTCTGCACACCACGCACACGATCGCCGGTGACCGAAATTCCCGTTACCTCGCACGGATATTCCAGTCGCACGCCGAGCTGCTGACCGCGCCTTAGCAGCACACCGAGCGCCTGCATCGGATCCAGGGTCCCTTCGATTTCGCTGTAGCACGCGGCGCCGACGGGCCCGGGTGCGATCGACGGCAATAAGCTCCGGATATCCGCTTCATCGACCAGATGTGTCGGGTAACCCCATTGTTGGTGCCCGCGCACGTTGCGTCTTAGCTTTTCAACGTCGGAAACTCCTGGTTCGATCCACTGAACGCTTCCGCCCCATTGAATCTGCAAATCGCCGGCCAATTCCAGAGCCAGACGCCGCCATCCAGCGATACCCAAGAGGTTAAGGTCGTAATAAGAGCGCGGCTGCTTGGAGAACGTGGAATTGATCCAGGCGAATGATTTCTCAGTTGCGCCGCTGCCGGGGCGCTGCTTTTCGAGAATGGTCACTTGGGCGCCCCGCTTGGCAAGATGAAAGCCGATCGAAGCACCCATGATACCGGCGCCGGCGATAACAACTCGATCCTTGGCGGCCGCAGCCCTGGCGGGCAACCCGGCGACGACCGGCGCCGAGAGAAGCTTCAGCAGCGTACGCCTATCCACGGTCCTCGTCACTCCAGTGAGCCTCGCACTCGGATAGATTATAGGTCCACTCTCCGGCTTGGCGCCTGTACGTCGATGTTGGATCGGCTGGCCCGGCTTGAAAAACCGCCCTACGGTCAGTCCGGCCGCGCACGGGACTAGTCCGCCCGCAGCGCTTGAATCACATCCACGCGCGCGGCTCGCATCGCGGGCCACGCGGACGCGACCACGGCCGCCGCCAGCAAGATGCCCGCCGCCCCAACCACGACCCAAGCCCCCGGCATTTGTACGTTCCCGAAATAACTGCCGGCCAGTTGTTGTAGCGCGAGTCCGCACGCCAATCCGGCGCCTATCCCCACAGCCGTAATTACTGTTCCCTCCCCTACTACGCGCGCCAGCAGATGCCGCGGCTGCGACCCGACCGCCAGCCGGATGCCGAATTCGCGCGTCCGTGCGCTCACTGAAAATGCCAGTACGCCCGCTACACCGACTACTGCAATCAGCAGTGCAACCATTGCAAACCCTCCGAACACGATGGTGTTCAAGCGGTCCGGCGTCAACACCTCGGCGCGGACATCTTCCAGCGTCGAGGCGCGCTCCACCGGCTGGTCCGCCGAGAGATTGCGAATGGTCCGAGTGATTGGCGTGATCAGAGCGTACGGATCCGATCGAACGTGGACGAAGAGGCGACCGGAGAACAGCGGCCCCTGGCCGAACGGTGTATATAGAGTCATCGTTGGGCGAGGAACCAAATGCTCGTCGTCAATATCCTTAGCGATTCCGATGACGCGCATCGGCGTCGGCTTCATACCTATGAAGTTGAGCACGGGGTCGGTAAGCGTGATGTGCCGGTTGAGCGGGTCGCGGTCGCCGAACATTCGTTGCGCCACGGTTTGGCTAATGATCACGACCGGATCGCTGCCTTTGCGATCGAGATCGTTGAAATCCCGCCCCGCGATCATCGACACACCGAGCGAGGCGAAAAATCCGGGCGACACGATGCGGAATTGGCCCCGCGGATCGTCTTCTCCATTTCCGCGAACGTGACCCTCGGCCGCGAATTGGAAGCCGGGGCCGAACGAGCCTCCTTCGCGCCAGGGCGTGAGCATGCCTAGAGCGACGCCGTCAACGCCCGGCAACTGGTGTACGCGCCGCATGGCTTCTTTGTAGAAATCCACCACCTGGCCATCTGTTCGCCCATACGACATCACCGGCACGTTGATCGAGAGCACCCGGCGCGTGTCCAAGCCGGTGTCGACTGCCTGAAGCGCGAGTAGCGTCTTGAGCAGCATGGTGGCCCCTGCGAGCAGAACAAAGGAGGCGGCGATCTGAGTAATCGCGAAGGCACGCAGACGACGTGACGAACCGCTGGTCATCCGCACGCTGCCATTAGAAAGGCTGATTCCGTTGGTCCGGTCGCCTGATGGCAGGCGCGGCACGAACGCCAGCAGCGCCGCGGCGATTACCGCCAGACCGGCGCCGACCCATAGCATGCTGGAGTCAACCGTCAAATCGAGCGCGCGGACCGAGAACCGGGATGCGTACCGCGCCAGGATCGCCACCATCGGCCGCGCGCTCAGCACACCGAGCGCCGCTCCTGCGCCGCATAGCAGCAGGCTTTCTGCGAGAAGAACGCGCCGCAGCGCGGCGGTGCTCGCACCGAGCGCAGCCCGAACGGCCAGTTCGCCTTCGCGACGAATAGTCCGCGCCAAAATCAGATTGGCCACGTTGGAGCAGGCGATGACGAAGACCAGACCCGACGCGGCTAGCAGTACCCAGAGCACGGTTCTGGCTTTGGACGTAATCTGGTCGCGCAGAAACACTGCATTGATGCGGAAGTCCGCCTTCGCGGGATACGACTCGGGATGCTCTTTCATGATGACGCCGTGCGCCGCTTTCAGCTCGGCGCGGGCCTGTTCGAGTGTCGCACCGGGAGCCAGCCGGCCGAACAACTCCGTCATGCGATGGATCCGGCCTGTCACCATCGTCGCCGACAAGTGGTGCGGGCTGGTAACAACGTTGGCGATGATCTCAGTTTCGGCCGGATACGGGATCGACGGTTCCAGCACCCCTATCACTGTCGCTGTACGTGATCCGAATGATCCGAGTCTGACAACTTTTCCGAGCACCGAGGGGTCTCTGTTTAGCACGCTGTTCCAGAAGCGATACGTCAGAACCACGACGCCGGCGGCGTTCGGGCCGTCATCTCGCATGTCGATCAGCCGCCCCAGCACCGGATGCAGGCCCATCACGTCAAAATACGTACCGCCGACAACTCCCGCTTGCACCTCGCGAGGCTCGCCCAGCCCATTCAGGGTGAAGCCGATGGTGGAGAAATCGCCGATCGCGCTCAACGATTTAACCCGCTGCCGCAGGTCCTGCACCTCCGGCACGGAAAATACGGCATTCTCCGTGCCCAAGCCCGACGCGCTCTGCCGGATGTAAATCAGCCTGTTTTCGTCGCGATTCACCAACGGCCGCAGCAAAATCCCGCGGACCAGCGTGAAGATAGCAGCATTGGCTCCGATTCCAAGTGCCAGCGTAAGGATCACGGTAATCGTAAGCCCCTTAGCTCCGGCGAGCGAGCGAACCGCGTACTTCAAATCACGCCAAAAGATTCCGACCGCCTCGCGTAAATCCAATTTTTCTGCGCTCATCCCAGTCATGACGGGTCTCCCTTCTTTCGACTCCTCACAGTGATGTCGTTCGACACCGGCCGTTTTCGACAGTCTGGCCAAAAAAATCTGGAGGTCACGCAGTCTCCTTTCGAAATCATACGCGATTTTGGGTGTTGAGGTTCCATTCGTACTAGAAAATCGGGCGCATAAAGAGTGGCGCGACAATTGCTTGTCACGGGACCGCAATCCGGGACACTAATGCGCCCCGCACGGGAGCTGGCTCGCGATCGCGGCCCGGCCATCAAAACCGCTCTTACCGGCGTTGCAAATGCTCTGTTTGGGTTGAAGGAACGACCAATGGCGGGATGTCGAAGAAGTGTCCTCTCCATAAAAAACATCAACCGCGTGGGGCTCTTCCAACCCACAAGCGAGAGAAACCGTCGGCCGCTATTCCACGATCACGCCTGTCATTACGTAAGCGATATAGGAACCGAACCCGCCGAAGTCGACCAGGCCTCCGCTCACGAACGGAATCACGGTGTTGGGGTCGGTGGTAGATTCGGCCGAAACCGCGAACCCTTGATTGATGTCCGCCGTCACCTCCAACTGCGCGCTCGCTGAGGCGCTAATGCCAGAGAGCGCAGCCGCGGGAATAGTATAGGTCCCCAGGCTTGCCGGGATGGAGCAATTCAGAACCGATCGGTGTCCGGTCGTGGACTCCGTGGTGGTGTTGATCAGAATCTCCACCGTATCGAAGCCCGAGCGGGTCCAACTCACGGTGAGGGGCTGCGAGCGGTGCACCGTCATGAGCGAACTCAAATTTCGTGACCGTGAAACTGTTCGAAAATGTCGTGGAAACGGTGAAAGGCCTGACCTGAGTTCCTCCGGTTGCGGTCAGCGTGTATGTGCCGCCGTCAGTGATCGAGAAGAGTGTACCGCTGTAGAGATTGCCCATCTTGGTGAGCGTTTTCGTGGTGCCCGCACCGGGTCCGCTAAGACTCACAGTGCCTGCATCCAACTGCGTATTCGGTCCCGAGGGCTCCTTGGCGCCGGCCGAGTAGGTCTGGTTCAGAACGTTTGCACATCCCGATCTTCCCGCTGCCGATCTCGTAGGACACCGCCCCGTTGATCACATTCTGCCCGATCACCAAACCGGCCATCGTGCTGGTGCCGGTGCCGCCCCGAGCTTTGCCAGAGTCGACGCGGGAATCCCGCTGGAGCAGGAGTTTTGACCCGTCGCGGCGATTCGCAAGAGTGACAAGATTGCTGGTCTGGCCGCCCCCGGTTACCGTTACCGAGGCAAAGCAATCCGCGGCAATCGAGGAAGGCAGAACAAAGTTGACTTGCCAGAGGCCCGGATACCCGGAGGAGGTTCCCGAATAGAGCGGAACGATCGTCGTGCCGTCGACGCTCACCGTGAAGCTGCCCGCCGCCGTCTGATCGCCGGAGGAGCCACCAGCGTCGTTGACGGAATCGGCGCCGCCGCCCGTGCCCCACAGCACCACTTCGTCACCCGGATGCGCGGGCGAAAGAGTCCAATCGTAGCAGCCTAAACTAACGCTGCCGCTGGTCGTGCGGTCCAGGCTTATGCCGTTGTTCACGTTTCCGATGGTCGCCTGAGCAGCCTGGCGCCGGCCATGTCACCGTTGAATGTCAGGCCGCCCCGTGCCCGCTCCAAATTGGCTTTCGCTCGAGACATCGCTACCCTTTTTAAAAAAAAGCTGTACACGGCTTCGAATGTCTTTCTTCTTTCATGCGTTGTTCATAGTGTTGTTACATACGGACGCTAGGCTAACCGTTTACCGATTCAATCTGAGGGAAACCAGTATGCCGCGTTTTTCAATACGCAAGAGTTGTATTCTTGCCTTCAGTGTGTTTCTATGCGCTGCGGGATTGAGCCACCTTCAGGCACAACCGGGCGGAAACCTTTCCGGGATAGTGTTGGACCAGACCGGAAAAGCGATTGCAGGCGCCACCGTGGAGGTGAGAAACGAATCGAGCGGCGTCTCTCGCACTGTCACGGCCGATGGTGACGGGAAGTTTTCGGCCACGGATCTCGCGGAGGGAAGTTACTCCGTTACGGTTTCGGTGCCCGGTTTCGCCAAGACCACTCGATCCGGTGGGCAGATCACCGCGGGCTCGACGCTGGACGTTCCCATAACCATCTCGGTGGAAACCCTGGCGAGCGAGATTACGGTAAACGACACCATTTCGCTGGCGGCACAAGCTGCTCCCTCCGGCAACACGCTGGAGGCGGTCTCCGCCAAGACCGAAATCACCCCGGAATTCATCAAGAATTTCATGTCGCCTCTGGCGGACTACGCCGAGGTCGTCAACTATGCGCCGGGCACATTCAGCCTCAACCCCAACGGGATCGGCCTCGGCCAGGGCAAGACGTTTTTCCCCGGATTCCCCGACGGCGACTACACGATGACTTTCGATGGCATCCCGTTTGAAGATACCAACAGCCCGACGCACCATTCCTGGGCGAATTTTCCGAGTGGCTGGACCACCTCCGCCGATTTCGACCGGAGTCCCGGCCTGGCTTCTACCTTCGGGCCCACTAACTTCGGCGGATCCATCAATCTGCAGTCGCCGCAGTTGTTTCCCGACCCAAACATTCTCGCAACCGTATCGTACGGCTCATGGAATACGCGCCTGTTTCAGCTGGACGCCGATTCTGGTTTCTTCGGAAAAGACAACCGGAACAGCTTCCTGACGGATATTCAACAGTTGTTGTCCGACGGATATCAAACGTATAACCGCCAAAAGCGGGTGGCGGGTTACGGTAAGTACCAATACCGCTTCTCCGATCACACGTCTCTTACCCTGTACGGCGGCTTGGTCGACATCTGGACCAACACCCCCAACACCACCAACCCTACGCGCGCGCAAGTAGCACAGTTCGGCGACAATTTTCTTCTGAGCGGCGATCCAGGCACCCCCGCCGCGCCCAACCCGTACTACTACGGCTTCAACTTCTATCACGTCCAAACGGATTTCGAATACGCCGCTTTCACTACCGACCTGGGAAATGGATGGAAGTTCGATACCAAGGCCTATACCACTCGTTACTGGAACAAGCAGAACTACCAGAACGGCACGACGGTCAGCATCGGTCCCTCTACTCCTAGTGGTGTCGACAAGCTGAACGGGTATCGCCATGCTGGCGACACAGCGATCTTGAGCGATCAAACGAAGTGGGGCATCTTCCGTTTTGGAGGTTGGTACGATTGGGCCTACACGGATCGCTATCAGATTCCCTCCAATATTTTGACCTGGCAAGACACGCCACTCCCCAATTTCCACGAGCACTTCATCACGCAATCGTTCCAGCCCTTCGCGGAATTCGAATGGCATCCGCTTCCGAAATTTGTCGTCATCGCCGGGGTTAAGGACGCAAATTATGAGATGACTCTTAACCAGTATCAGGACAACTTCACCAAGTATGTTGGCTGCTTGGGAGGCATCCAGCAAAAGGCCACAGCGTCTACACCTCCTCTGTGTATTGGCGGCGCGGCATTCGTCACCCACTCGGTCGACTATAACAACTGGCTGCCGAACCTCGCGGCTCGTTACTACGTTAAGAACAACTGGTCCGTCTATGCACAGTTTGGCGAAGGCAGCATCATCCCGCCAAGCGCTGTGTTCGATGTCCCGAACGGGCAGGTGCTGACGCCGCCGCATCCCACCGTCGCCAAGACCGATCAGACCGGTACGGTGCTGAAGTTCCGCCGCTGGACCCTGGACGCCGACTACTTCTACATTCACTTCCAGAACGGCTACGATTCCTACATTGATCCGACCAGCAACGAGGCTGTGTTTGTTCCGACTGGCCCATCGAACACGCAGGGATTTGAAGCCGAAGGCAACGTGGTCATCGGCTGGGGATTCAGCGCCTACGCCAATGTCATGGCAGGATCCGCGAAATATGCCAAGGGCCAGAATTTTCCGAACGGCGGCGAGTGGGTCGCCAACGCTCCAAGCAATTTGGAGACCTTCATGCTGTTTTGGCGGCACAAGAACTGGGACATCGGTTTTGTCGACAAACGCGTCGGCCAGATGTACAACGACAACGGCACTCTGAATTACACCATCAACGGGATCAAGATCCCTTACCCCGTAGATCAGGCGATTATGATCAATCCCTTTAACGTCGCAAACTTTTTCGCGAATTACACGATTAAGAACTCGTCCTGGCTGCGGGGGAGCAGAATCGGATTGGCTATCAACAATCTCGCGGATAATCACGCGATCGTAGGCATCACGCCGTTTACCAGCGCAACGGCGACGGTAGCCTACGCGCCGAATCCGGGCGATCAGTTGAATCTGCTGCCTGGACGCAGCGTTATGGTAACGCTAACCGCAGGTTGGGCGCCTCGGAGATGACGCCGTAGACGGTCATCGGGCTGAGAAGTAGCTTCCTCATCGCGGTTTTGGCAATGTAAAAGCGTACAACGAGGTGCCTCCAGCCACGACCAAGTATTGCTTTCCGTCCAACTCATACGTAATCGGGCCGTTGTTCATTTTGCCAATGGCTTGGTGCCACAAGGTTACGCCGTCGCTGGTTCGAAGCGCCATCACGTTGCCGGCCACGTCACCGCTGAATGTCAGGCCGGTATCCGACGTCAGAACGCCTGCTGTTCCAGCGCCGTCGCCGATCGGATGGTTCCAGACAATCCTTCCGGTTTGATAATCAATGGCCCGAAGATACGCCTTCCCAGCGACGCCGTAGTCGGCGCCTGCCCATCCATAAGCTCCGTCGTCGGATTTGAAAAAATAGATGCCGTAGCCGTCCTGAGCGCTGACGATGAACAGGCCGGTCCGCGGATCAAAGCTCGGAGGACGGAAGTTGGTGGCGCCGCTTTCATTGGGCGCTACCAGGACGCCATCTCTCGCGGGAAACTTGGCCGGATCGGGAATAGGACGCCCCTGGGGATCGATTCCCTTCGCCCAGTTGACCGTCGCAAAGGGCACCGTCAGCAGACTCTTGCCATTGGTCCGGTCGAGCACAAAAAAATATCCGTTGCGTGACGCTTGCATCAACAGCTTGCGTGGTTGGCCGCGAAAATTCGCGTCTGCCAGCACGGGGACTTCGTTGGCATCCCAATCGTGCATATCGTGCGGCGAGACTTGGAAGCCCCAGGCGAGTTTCCCGG
>DATHOT010000141.1:0-3949 GCA_035484655.1 Bryobacteraceae bacterium
ATGGACGCCCCGTCCACTTTACGCGTTCGGCGTTGCAGGTGCCCTATTCGGGGCAGGGGCGTTGCATTCGTCTGCAGGCTTGCTCTTCGGCCTCGTCGCCCTCTTCGTCCGGTGGCGGGCCACCTTGCTGATCAACCAAAAGTCTCAGACGATAACTGATCTTGCAAAAAACACCGTCGCGGGTTTCGGCGCGGAGAGGGTGGGCGTCGATCTAGAGACCTCCGACTTCAAAGTGATTCTGATTGGTCAGAATCGGCCATCGCCATTCGGGGTTAGAGCGATGCCGGATTATAGTATCTCTGCGGTCTACATCTGCGATGCCTTTTTCGCCGTTTACGCAGGTACGTCATTCTCGCTGAGGATTCCGGCGAAGCCGAACGCTGTTTCCGGAGGGAAGCCGAACGGCATTCCGGGACGAACCCGAACACCCTCGGAGCGTAGCGACGCTGGCATATCGATTGTGCAGGAAGTGTTCGGCTTCGTCAAGAAAAACTGTCCGGAGCGCAGCGAAGGAACAGCGCCGCAAGCGAGGAAAGGGGCGTGGGGAAAGGACGGAACGTCCTGTCCCCACCTCAGCACGCAGAGACCCCGGAGCGCGAATAGCGCTTCGGCCAAGAAACTGAGGATAATCCCAAACTTCCCCATGGCCGGCGTGCGGCCTCGTTGAGTTCCATTCGACACGGCCCACTTCAGACTAGTTGCTTGATGAAGTTTGGGAGCCACTAAGCATTGTGTCTCCCGAACGTTGTCCCCAAGCACGGCCTGCCCACAGCACAATGCAAATCAAAGCTGCGGATAAAAGTACAAGGCTGATCGGTAGAGCCATCATCACAACGATGGCACCGGCGAACTTGTTGCCCGCTGCCCGCACAGGCAGAACGAATGACAGTACGGCGCTGGCGTAAAGGATTGCACTGGTCTTCAATAGCGGTGAAACGCGGCGCCTAATTACGATCCCGACCAGCACCAAAAGCGTCATCACGGCACCAACAGCAAGCGCACCGTAGAGTGCCACACCAAATGCGAACATGCTACATGGCGGCCGAAAGTCTCCGTCCCCGCACATGCCCTTGGAAGAAGCAGCGGCGGCGATCAAAACCACGATCCCGAGATATACGGCGCAACAGGTCAGAGACCGCGATGACGCCGATCTGAGCATATCCTCAATGGTATCGTTAACGGATTGTTAATCGGTCTCGACGGCCCGAGCGCGATATCTATGGGTTTGGCTTCCCGCGATTCTTCCGCATCGAATCGCCACGCATCTCGATGCGATGTGCGTTGTGAACCAGCCTGTCTAAAATGCCGTCAGCAAGGGTGGGATCACCGACCTGTTCGTGCCAGCGTGAGACTGGCAGTTGTGAAGTCAAGATCGTGGAGCGCACCTGGTAACGGTCCTCGCAGATCTCCCAGAAGTCGCGGCGCTCGGGTTCCGATAGAGGAGCCATTACCCAGTCATCGATCACAAGCACGTCGATGCGGCTGAGCCGGGCCAGTAAACTCCGAAGGCTACCATCGGCGCGCGCCATTGCGAGATCTCGGAACAGCGTTTGGGCACGGGTGTAAAGTGCCGAGTAACCATCGCGGCACGCCTTCTGTGCCAGAGCGCAAGCTAAGAAGCTTTTTCCCACGCCAGTCGGCCCGAGTACGAAGATGTTCTCGTGCGTGCCGACCCAGGCTGACTCTTGCGTCAACGAGCGGATCACACTCTTATCCAGGCCACGGGCCGTGCGGTAGTCGATGTCTTCTACGCAAGCGTTCACGCGAAGCTTGGCATTTTTCATTCGTCGCCCGAGCGCCTGATTCTCTCGCCAATTCCACTGTTGATCCACTAACAGGCCGAACCGTTCCAGGAAACTCAGCTCGCGGGCTGCTGGATCTTGCTCCTGGGTTTTCAATGCCTCGACCATGCCCAGAAGACGCATCGCCGCCAGCTTTTCGATCATCGGTTGTTTGAGCATCGCCATGGTCCTCAGTCGAAGTACTCTGCGCCGCGGATGTTATCGTGTGGCGGCGGTGGCGATGAGGGCGGCGGCTCGACGACTGGCAACGCGTCGAGCGAGTTCTTCAGAATCGACTTCACGCTCTGGTAGCGGCAAGCTCCTGTTACCAGCGCTCGCTGGGCTGCAGCTTCCATGCGAGCCACCGAGTACTGGCCGGCCAGCCGGATGATTCCCAGACAAGAACGATAGCCCATCTCGGGGTGCGGCTTATCGGCCAGAATCCGTTCAAACAGTCGGGCCGTGTACGGACCAATGGACTCCGCCCAATGCACCATCCGCGAGGGTGTCCATTCCAGATGCGCCTGGTGGGACCGTGGGCGGTGTTCGGCAATGGTGACCGTGTGTCCATGACCACGCGCACGTAGATGAGAAGCCACGCGCTGACCTTTATAGAAGATCTCGATGGTCGTCGGTGTCGAGCGCACTTCCACCAGCTCGTGCACCAGGTTGTAGGGAACACTGTAGTAGTTCGTGTCAAAAGCGATGTGGTAATCGATGTTCACACGGGCGCGGGACCATTGGCTGAGATCAAAAGGCTCCGTGGGAAGAGCATTCAACGCCGGTTTGTCCATGGCCGCGAACTCGGACGCTCGTGACCCTTCGCGTTTGCGAAACGGCCGCTGATTGATGCGGTCACGCAGTTCGCGGATGGCTTGATTCAGTTCCTCGATTGAGAAGAACTTTCGATTGCGTAGCGCCGCGATAATCCAACGTTCGGCCAATAGCACTCCAGATTCGGCCTTAGCCTTGTCACGCGGCCGGTACGGTCTTGCGGGCACAACGCCAATGCCATAATGCATCGCCATCTCCTGATATGTTGGGTTGAGATCTGGGTCGTAGCGGCATGCTTTCGTCACGCCAGTCTTGGTGTTATCTGGGACCACAAGCTTGGGCGTACCTTGAAAAAACTCAAACGCTCGCACGTGTGCGCCGATCCAGCTCGCCAACTGCTCATCCGGTGTCACCTCGGCGTAGGTGTACGAACTCGCTCCCAGCACCGCGACGAATAAATGCGCCTGTTGGATCGGCCCGCCGCGAGGATCGTAGATCGGAATAGTGTCGCCGGCCCAATCGACAAATAGCTTCTCTCCCGCCTTATGCTCCTGGCGCAGTACGACATCTTGCTTGCGGCGCCAGCGCTGATACAGCCCACAGAAACGGGAGTAGCGATACCCGTCCGGGTTCGCCTGACGATACTCTTCCCACAGCAACTGCTGCGTCAGGTGTGGATGAAGCTGCCGTTGCCGGTGCAACTCGGCGAAGTCAGGCATCGGTAATGCGGCGGGTCGAGGCCGTGGCGGACCGCCGAACAGGGCCGCCTCTAGCCGGCCTTCGTCCCAGTCGTCCCCAAGCGGCCAACCGACGCCGGCGGCTTCGGCTCGTTGTAGATACTCGTGAGCGGTTCCCAGGCCAATCGAGCAACTGCGGGCGATCGCTCGCAGCCCCAAACCCAGCTCAAATCTCAATCGAAGAACTTCTTTGATCTTGCGCACGGACAATCTCCTGGCTGGCAAGCTATCTCCCTTTCTTGGGGAGGCTGCTTGCCATTGTGATGTCCAGCGCCGCTGGCCTGTGGAAATTATTCCGGGATCAAGCCGAACGCGGTTCCGGGATCGGCCTGAAACTGTTCGGCTTCATCGCGGAATCGGTGTTCACCTTCATCCCGGAATCCTGTTCGGGTTCATCCTGGAATACCGTTCGGAATTATCCCGGAATCGCGTTCACCTTCGCCCGGATTCCTCACGTCGCTACCGGCCACATGCATGCTTCCCAGTATAAGAAAATTATTTCTGGGGAGACATCCGGAGCGCCCGTCCTCAAATGCTTCAGGCGCTCTGTAACGACGCGCACAGCCAGTGGATCTTTCAGATGCCGTGTCTCCCGACTCCGAGCCAGAAGACCTGGACCAACTCAAAAAGGAATCGCGCGAGTCTATTGAGAAAGTG
>DATHOT010000142.1:0-9800 GCA_035484655.1 Bryobacteraceae bacterium
CGAAATCGACAGGGAGTCCGAAAGCGTTTCCGTTGTTCCCGGGCAGGTGGCCGGAACCGGTGGGCGTCGTGGCGGTATCTGCCATGACCGCACTATACACACCTTCGGTTCACATGGCAACGCGATCTGGGTGGGCAACTGGGTGGGCGATTTTTTCGCCCACCGCCTGTAAATTATTGATTTTTATGGTGCGCCCGGGCTGACTCGAACAGCCGACCTTCTGGTTCGTAGCCAGACGCTCTATCCAACTGAGCTACGGGCGCGCGATCACCATTATAACAACGGTTCTCGTTCACGCCACGATCTTTCCCTCGCGATCCAACCGCAGCCGCCGGCCACGCCATTCCACCGTATTGCCGAAAAGCGCCACAGCCCAAACGGCTACGCCCCACAGGTCGCGCACCGGAATCACGTACCAATATTTCCAGACATCGGTGTCGCGCAGCACCAACCCGCCGCAGAGCGCCATCGCAAAACGAATGGCCATTAGCCCCATCGCCGCCGGCCAAAGTCCGAACACAGCCGCCAGCAAAGCCCACAATGTCGCGAACGTCACCGGCAGACCGCCATACCCTCCGCCGCGCGACAACCGGATCGTACGAGCCCAACGCAACTGATGCGCCCATGCCGATTTCCACGATTCGGCCGACAGCCTCGTAATAACGACCACGTGAGAAATCACGTTGCGTAATCCAATCGAATGCAGCTTGCGGCCAAGCTGGTAGTCGTCAGCCAGGTAATCGGCGATGGCCTGAAAGCCGCCGATTCGTTCCAGATCGGCTTTGCGAAACGCGAGAGTCGACCCGAGCCCGAATTCGGATACGCCGAACCAGGGCGCCACTAGCGTGCTGGGCGCGAAGTCAGTCGCGACGGCCAGCGCCTCGAAGCGGCTCGGCCAGGTGTGCGCTTCCGCGCGATAGAGGCACGTTACCAGTCCGATTGTGGGGTCACAAAGCGGCGCGGTCACATCCTGAAAATAGCCGGCTGGCACCGTTATATCGCTGTCGTTGACGATCAGCAGCGGAT
This sequence comes from Bryobacteraceae bacterium, assembly GCA_035484655.1. Lineage (GTDB taxonomy): Bacteria > Acidobacteriota > Terriglobia > Bryobacterales > Bryobacteraceae > Palsa-89. Next base: position 1,027 of record DATHOT010000142.1, read on the forward strand.
AGCGAGCTTCATTCGCGAGATCCGCCAGGATGCCTGCTTTACGGTTCGGGGTCCGGGAGGGACACACGATCAACTGAATCGGAAGGGCAGGGAACTCAGCGATCAAGCGCTGGATGTCCTCGGATGCGGGATCGTCGAGCGAGTGCACGCCGAACAGAATCTCGAACTCAGGATATTGTTGAATTGCGTGCGAGCGGATGGCGGCGTAGAAGCCTGGGTCGCGCCCGTACACGGGTTTGAGAATGGAAATGCCAGCAGGCCGCGGACCTGCCCCACCGCCTGTCCTACGGCGATGATGGACTACCGCCGCGATCAAGGCCAAAAGTTGATACAAAGCCGCGATCGAAACGATCCCAACAAGTACCCAGGTCACATGGCCAGCAGCGCGACGCCGCAGGCCACCAGGCAAGCGCCCGCCCATCGCTTCACGGTTACAGTCTCTTTAAGCACTAGTTTCGCCAGCACGGTCTCGAGTACTACGCTGGCAGCCGTCACTGGCACCGCAAAAGCCAAATCGGCCACCGATAGCAGCTTCATGAAGGCGAAGAAGGATATCGCCATGAAGAATACCGCCAGTACAAGCGGCCCCCGCCGCGCCAACCCGGCCAGCATTCGCCCTAGTCTTCCAGGCCGCAGATCCTCTACCGCCACGACGTGGCGCTTCATTTCGAAACTCTGCAACAGGTCCGCCAAGGCGGTGCAGCCCACCACCGTCGCGACCAAGGCCCATTTCATCGGCGCTGCTCCGAGCCGGTAGTATTTGGCCGCGTCAGTCCAACCAGAATGATACCGGCGACGATCAACCCTGTGCCGGCCCAGCCTTGATATGAAATCTCTTCACCGAGAAAGTATTTTCCTAAAATTGCTGTGAGGACATAACCGATCGCCGTGACCGGTAGGACGTAGCTTAGGTCCGCCCAGCCGAGCAGCGTCATGCGTGATAGCAGCCACAGAATAAGCAGCATCGTGCCAAGCAGCACCCATGGACTAAAGATGAGCCGGATATACGCTAACGGAGAAAGACCAAGTTCCGCATTTTGATGCTTCATGCCCCAGGACATCGAGACATTGCCGAGCACGTTGGTGGCAACCACGAAGAGCGTTAGCAGTTTGGTCTTGAGGTCGACCGCGCGGCCTGCCGCCATTTAAGAAACGCTTTCTTCAGCGCCTCGCATGGAGTTGGCAGCCTTTTGCTCTTTAACGAACTGCTTCCGCTTCGCGCTCACGAACAGATATTCCCGTGCCTCTTTATACAGGCGCGGAAGATCGTTGTTCTGGATGGCCTTTTTCACGACGCGCCAAGCCGTCTTGGGACGGAAGTAGTATTCCGAATAAAAGCGCTCCACCCACTCCACCAGTTCGCCGCGATCGAACCCTGGATATACCACGTTAGGCAACTGGTGGCCGGTATCGTCCGACATCCCATTAATGTTGACCAGGCCGTTGGCCGTGGCATGTTCGAAGAATTCGGTTCCCGGAAAGGCATGGCCCAGCGAGACCTGAATCGTCTCCACGTCGAGTTTCTTGGCGTACTCGATGGTCTTACGCAACGTCTGCCGAGTTTCGCCTGGGAGGCCGACGATAAAATCGCCATGGATTACCAGGCCCAGCTTGTGGCAGTTCTCGGTGAAGCGCATCGCCATGTCGATGGTGGCGCCCTTCTTGATGTTTTTCAGAATCTGTTCGTCGCCCGACTCATACCCGACAATCAGCAGCCGGCAGCCTGCATCCTTCATGGCCTTTAGCGTTTCATAATCGGTGGTGACGCGCGAAGTGCAGCTCCAGGTGAAGTTCAGCGGCCCCAGCTTGTTCGAAAGCTCGATGGCGCGCGCTTTGCGGTAATTGAAGGTATCGTCGTCAAAGAAGATCTCTTTGAGGCCCTGGAAATTCTCCAGAACGTAGCGGCACTCGTTGACCACGTCGTCCGACGAGCGAAGTCTCCAGCGGTGGCCGGAGTGCGTCTGCGGCCACAGGCAGAACGTGCACATAGCGGGGCAGCCGCGAGTAGTGTAAAAAGAGACAAACGGATTCAGCAGGAAGGGAACGTTGTAGCGCCGGAAATCGAGGTCCCGGTGGTAGACTTTCGATACCCAGGGCAACTCGTCCAGATTCTCAATTACACCGCCTTCCGGATTGTTAACTATCGATCCGTTCTTGCGATAGCTCACGCCCGGGAGTTCGGAAAGCGGAGTTCCGTTGGCGAAGTTGACGATTTGATGATCGAACTCGCGCCGCACCACGAAATCGATGGCCTTGGAGGCATTGAGCGATTTTTCGGGTTCGATGGTCACCGGCGGGCCGACAAAGGCCACTTTCATCTTGGGATTGACGTCTTTCATCATCTCGCTGATCTTGACGTCCACGTGGAAGCCGGGGCTGGAAGTAAACAGCACCATCAATTCGAAATCGTTGGCCATCGCCACCGTCTGCTCAATGGTGATCTTGTGGGGCGGCGCATCCACCAGTTTGCTGTCCTTCAGCATTCCAGCCGGATAGGCCAGCCAAACCGGATACCAATACGATTCGATTTCGCGCGAAGCCGGCCAGCGCGAACCAGCGCCCCCGTCAAAGCCTTCAAACGACGGCGGATTGAGGAATAGCGTTCTCATGGACCCTCTAAGATTCAACGCGCCTGTTCTTGCAATGCAAGGCCAGGGAACGAAACAATTGTCAGTTTATCAGGTAGATACCCGGTAACGCACCTGTCGGCACGCCAGGCAATGATGGCCGGCGTCACTTATTCAGCGCGCTCGCGCCGGCGTCGGCGTCAGTATCTTTGGAAAATTTCTGGTAGTTGATATCTAACTCGACCGGGCCAAAGAAACGGGCGTCAATCTTGCTCTCGGTATGCTGTGGCACTGACACGCCGTCCTGCAACATGTAATGCCGCACGAACTGAACTTTCTTCAAGAAGATCGAAGGTGTCTTTACGAACGATCCGGACTCCCGCACCGGCATGAAAGTTTCGGCATCAAGCCAGAGCTCACCCTTGAACAGCCCGACCTTTTTCTCTCGGGGCGTGACGCGCAGCACATAGGCCTCGCGGCCGTCCAGATCCTGGGTGCCCTTGTATTTGAATTTATAATTAGTTGGCGTGATGGAAAGATCCGAATCACCCTGATGGTCGCCCTGATTGGCTTGCACTTCCGCCGTGAGGTAGCGTGCAATGACTTCGGTCTTTACAGTATTGTCGCCGCTGAAACCGAGCATGTGATAAGTGATCCGGCCCAGCTTCGAGATATTGCGAAGGGCGCGCAGCGTGCCATGCATCTTGCGCTTTGGCAGACGAGCGTCGATGTCCACTTCCATGGAACCGCCGCGTAAGGCGCTTTGCTGCTCCTGCGTCGCATCCAGGTACCGGCTTACGATCTCGTCTTCAGGGACAGGCGGTCTGGCACCCGGTTCGGCCAAACTGACACCGATACCCACTACACCGAGCACGGCCGCTATCAAAAATGATCTCAAGACTCTCCTCACCCCAAAAATTGGGGGACCACAAAACTGCCTCTGATACTAAAGGTCTTCCATACAATGTACCAGCCGTACTATCAAAACGCAATGCCCAAATCTTACTAAAGTACTCCACCTACCTACTCGCTTAGATACCTCGAAACAGCCTTAGGATACGAAAAAAGATCCCAAACCGTTAATCTGACGTGTAAGCTGCCCTACGCTGTAGGTCATTCATTCTCTTTGACCTTTGGCCTGAACGCGGGCCGCGAACTTCGCAACTTGGATAATCGCGCGCTCATGCTTGCCGTCGCTGATCTTATCCTTCTCATCGAATGCTTCCACCCGGAAAAATAGCCTCCGGTCTTCAATTCCGGTCAGTTCGCTACGAAAAGTGACACGCATCCCCAACGGTGTAGCAGCCAGGTGGCGAACATCTACGCGGGCGCCGACCGTGTCGAAGCCCTCATCCAGGAAGGGCTTGACCGAATTGCGCGACGTCATTTCGAGGTGAAAGATCAGGAATGGAGTTCCAAGCACCCGCGCGCTGTCGACACCCAGGAAGCTGACCGCAGTCTCGGGCGTAACGATGAGAGAGGATTCGCCCTTTGTTCCGATCGGGATGTTGGCCACCGAATCATTATATTGGGTTGACGGTCTGGATACGCAACTCCCCATTTCCCCAAACGCAGTGGCGGCCGACCCCGGTCCATTGGGCGGCCCTGAGAATCGGAAGGAACTCGCTCAAGTCGCCTTCATACTCGGCCCAGCCGACTAAGCCGCCGATGCCGTGTGACTGGCCGCTCCGGCTGCTCCGCCGTCGTGCCCCCAAGTGGCGCGCCTGGCATTGGGTCATTTGTACCGCCGAAGCCCGCTCGCCCATGGCTTGAAAATCGATTTCCAGAGGTCCTGCTCCGTAAAGTGATCGCAATGTGCTAACCCGGTCGCGCGCGCGCGCGAACAAAATTCCGAACTCTGGCCTGGCTGCAAGGTCGCCATGGTTTTTCAGTTCAGTCGGGGTACGAAAGACGACTCGGATCCGGCGCGTTTCCGGCAACTTAGCCTCCATCGGAATCGAGATAGACTCGATCTGCTCGGCCGACAGCAAGTCCGCCCGCCCGCGCCCCGGGCCCAATCCTTCCGCTGCCAGCTCGCGAACTGCTCGCTCGAAATGCTCGACGACTGGGTATTTCATTTCGAAGACATTTACGTCGAACCAGAAGGACTGGCCCGGCTCGATGGCCTGCCGATCCAGATGAGCGGCACGCAGCACGAACGGCCGCGGCCTGTCGGCCAGCCCACTGGGCCCGATTCCTTTGGCCCCCGTTGGCAGAGCGGCCGGCTCGAATATCCGGGCATAAGCGCACTCTATCCGTCGATCGCATTCACGCACGTCCCGGCCGGCGTGCCCCGGACATTCCGGCACACAGGCGATCCTGCGCAGCACGCTCCCCAGGGCCCCCCGCACAATGTTTCCGGGCATTCCCGCCGGAAAGCAGATGGTATTGCGCGCAGAGAAGGTGAACCGGAAAGAGTAAAGATCGAAGGTCACAATCCGGAGCTTGTCCTTACGGTGCCTCTTTAAACAGCTCGCGGATCTTGCGTGCCAGTTCTGCGGTGGTGAAGGGTTTTTGCAGGAAGCCCGAAGTTGTGTCGGATTCGACCGGTCCGCCGTAGCCGGAAACGTAGAGAACCTTGGTTTCCGGCCGTTGTGCGGTCAAGGTCTCCGCCATGGCTCGGCCACTCATGCCCGGCATTACGACGTCGGTGATCAGCAGATGGATGCGGCCGGCGTAGCCCTCTGCGAACGCCATTGCTTCCTGACAAGACGCGGTGGAAAGTACGTTGTAGCCATGGCGCGTCAGCATGGTCTCGACCACGCGCCGCACACCTTCCTCATCTTCCACCAGCAAGATGGTTTCCGCTCCGCCCGGTACAGGGCTTCCACGCAGTGCGTCGACCGGTTCGGCCGGCTCGTCGGCCACCGGCAAATAGATGCGGAAAGTAGTGCCTTGGCCCGGCTTTGAGTCCACCCAGATGTCGCCGCCGCTTTGCTTTATGATCCCGTAGCTGGTGGATAGCCCCAATCCAGTGCCCTTCTCTTTGGTCGTGAAAAACGGCTCGAACAGGCGCGAGAGCACCTCACCATCCATGCCGAAGCCGGTGTCGCGCAGCGAGAGCATCACGTAATGGCCCAATTTTTGAGCCGGATGTGAGCGAGCGAGCTCTTCGGTCAGGTGCAGGTTGGCCGTTTCCAGTGTTAATTTGCCGCCAGTGGGCATGGCGTCACGAGCGTTGACGGCAATGTTCAGAACCACCTGCTCGATCTGCCCGGGATCGGCGCGCACGGTTTTTAGGTCGGGAGCAAAACTTGCATTCAATTCGATGTCCTCTCCGATCACGCGGCGCAGCATCCGATCCATGTCGTGTACCAGTGAATTCAGGTTGAGGATCACCGGGCGAACCACCTGGCGGCGGCTGAACGCGAGTAACTGGCGCGTCAGATCGGTGGCGCGCTCCGCGGCTTTTACTACCTGTTTCAGATCGGCGCGCGCGGGGTCGTTTGCATGCATTCCATCCAGCAGCATCTGCGAATATCCGCTGATGATCATGAGCAGGTTGTTGAAGTCGTGCGCCACTCCGCCGGCCAGCCGGCCCACCGCCTCCAGCCGTTGGGAGTGGTGGAGCTGTTCTTCCAGGCGCTTGCGGTCGGTTACGTCCCGCGAGTTGACCACCAGGCCCGCGACGCCCGGCACGTGCGACAAATTGCGCCCAAAGGACTCCAGCATGCGCCAGGATCCATCCTTGTGGCGGAACCGGAATTCCAGGGAGGCCGCCCCGTCATGGGCCGCGAAGGCTTCCTTCACGCCGGCGATATCGTCCGCATGGACGAATGCGAACACGTTCCGGCCCACCAGGCCGTCGGAGGGATAACCCAGAACCCGTTCGTGCGAGGGGCTTACATAGCGGATAGTCCCGTCGATATTGAGAATGCTGATGAGATCGAGCGAATGCTCGATAAGGGAGCGATAGTGTTCTTCGCGCCGCTCCAGCGCTTCGACCGCGCGCCAGCGTTCGGTGGCGTAGCGCATGGAACGGACCAGTAGATCGCCATCCACGCGGCCTTTGACCAGATAATCCTGGGCGCCGGCCCGTACCGCCTTAACCGCTACAGCTTCATCGTCGAGCCCGGTGAGGATGACGATGGGGACCTTGGGAGCATGTGCGTGCGTCCGCAGCAGCGTGTTGAGCCCTTGCTCGTCGGGGAGCGAGAGGTCGAGCAGGACCACGTCGAAATGCTCGCTGCTGAGCCGCGTCAGCGCTTTATCGAGCCGGTCGACGTGCTCGAGTTTGAGGTATCCGGCGCCGGTTTCGCGGACCAACTCCAGAAACAAGCGTGCATCGCCGGGATTATCCTCGACGAGCAAGGCGCGGATGCCTTCCAGGTTCATTGGTTACCTAGAACCCTCATGCCGGTCAGTCAACCTGAGATTCTATCACTGTGGTCGGGATTGGAGATGAGGACGCAAGAGCGAAAGCCTACGATTGTATGCCGCATTGCGGTATACTCGAATTAGTTGGATCATGCGCCGGAAATAACGGTCCTGCAGATGCCGAAGTTCAAAGCCGAAGCCACGGGGTTGATTGGATCAGGCGGCATCGACGCCCTGGCGGATTATCTGATTGACCATCCGGACGCTGGAGATGTGATACCGGGCGCGGACGGAGCGCGGAAGTTGCGATGGGCGGCGAAGGGCAAGGGAAAGCGTGGTGGCGCACGGATCGTTTAGCTCTACGTTGTAATCGCCGCACGCATCTATCTGCTTCGTTGCTATACAAAGGCATCTATCTGCTTCGTTGCTATACAAAGAATGTCAAGACCGATCTAATCGCGGATGAGAAGAGAGAATTACGGCGAATCGCGGTTTATTTGAAAGGAGCGCATTAGAATGCCAAAGAAAGCAGCCGCGAAAAAGACTACCTTCGGAGCAGACCTGATCGAGGGAATGAAGCTAGTCCTGGCGCATCAGCGCGGAAAGATTAAACTGGAGCAGGTCTGGCCTAGGCCGATCGATGTCAAGGCCATCCGCAAACGGGTGAAAATGTCGCAAGCTGAATTTGCGAGGACATATGGCATCAGTAAACGCGCCTTGCAGGAGTGGGAACAGGGTGGACGTCAGCCTGATTCAGCCGCGCGGGCATACCTGACGGTCATCGCGAAAGAGCCAGCCGTGGTGCGCCGCGCTCTCGCCGGCGATTGAACCCACGGCCCAGCGCATTTGCGCCGGCCATCCCGACTGTCGTATCATAGACCTTTGCGGCTCTAGCTAGTACGGCAGTTTTGCTCTGATCCGTCTGATTAGCCCACAATTCAAGCTCAACGAAGGATAGTTATGTACGCAGTGATTGAAACCGGCGGCAAGCAGTATCGTGTCGCCCCCGGAGATGTGATTGAAGTGGAAACGCTCGCTGGTGATGTCGGCGCCGAGATCGAGTTCGGCCGCGTGCTGACCGTGGTGAACGATTCCAACGAAGTTCTGACCGGGGCCAGACTCGGCGAGGCGCGCGTCAAAGGCACCATCGCCGCTCATGGACGCGGCGACAAGATCCTGGTGTTCAAGTTCAAGCGCAAGAAGCAGTACAAGCGAACCATCGGTCACCGGCAGAATTACACGCAGGTGAAGGTGAACGAGATTCTGGCATAGCCGGAGATTCTGGCATAGGTCGATATGGCACATAAAAAAGGTCTGGGAAGTTCTAAAAACGGGCGCGATTCTAACGCGCAGCGCCTGGGCGTCAAAGCTTTCGGCGGGGAATTGGTGACCGGCGGCTCCATCCTGGTGCGGCAGCGCGGGACATCGTTTAAGCCTGGCGAGAACGTCGGCCTGGGCAAGGACGATACGCTGTTCGCCAAAGTAACCGGAGTTGTTGTCTTTCGCGACCGCGGCCGTTCCGGCAAGTTCATTAGCGTAGATCCGATCTAACCAGCTTCTGGTTTCTAGATCGCCCTACAGTCCGGGCTTTTCCTGCCCACCATGTTCATCGATGAAGTCAAAATCCGCGTAAAGGCCGGGGATGGCGGTAACGGGTGTCTGGCTTTCCGTCGCGAGAAGTACGTGCCTCGCGGTGGACCGAGCGGCGGCGACGGCGGCCGTGGCGGCGACATCACCATGGTGGCCAGCACGCACTACAACACACTGCTTCACTTCCGGTTCAATCCCGAGCACACCGCCCAGCGGGGCCGGCATGGTGAAGGCAGCAATCGAAGTGGGAAGGAGGGCGAGTCGATTGAGCTGCCGGTGCCCGTTGGAACCATCGTTTAC
>DATHOT010000143.1:0-11770 GCA_035484655.1 Bryobacteraceae bacterium
CTAGGAGGTTGCTGAAAAAGTCTTTCAAGAGCTCACATTGGCAGGTCGGGGACCTGCTCCACAACTCCAGGTCAATGACTTAGCTCTACACGTGGCGCAGGTCTCCGACCTGCGAGAGACTTTTTCAGCAACCTCCTAGGCAGCAATGGAAGAGCAGCGCGTGATGCATCCAGAACACGTTCCAGGGTCAATCTGCATTCCCCCGGCCCCTGATGCCGGCGCCTCAACCCTGCCGGCTCGCGCTCCTTGCGCAGGTTGCGGTGTGCGCTTTAATCGCCGGGTTAACGAGTTATTGGATGAGGAAGCCTATTTCCTAAACCATGCACCCAGCTGCGATGGCACCGCTCATGGGGAAGTATGAATTAGCGCGGGTGTCAGGTTCGGAGATCAGGGAACAGAAATCAGGAACCGCAAATTCACACTTGACATGGATAGGACAATCCACTACCATATGGTTGTGGATCAATTAGGGACAACATTTGCTGCTTTGTCTGATCCAACCCGGCGGGGGATGATCGAACGACTCTCACATGGTCCTGCTTCTGTGCATGGATTGACGGAACCGTTTGCACTCTCGCAGCAGATGATTTCAAAACATATTGCCTACCTGGTGCGGGCGCGGATTGTGATCAAGACGAAGCGTGGACGAGAGAGTGTGTGCACGCTTAGGCCAGAGGCGATTAAGAAAGTCAGCGACTGGGCGGCTTATTATCGCCGATTCTGGGAAGAGAGTTTCGACAAGCTGGATGTGGTTGTGAATCAAATGAAAAAAGCGGAGGTCAGAGATGACAAAAAACACGGTTAACGACATAGAGCGGATGGTTGTCACAAGAGTTTTCGATGCCCCCCGCGAATTGGTTTGGAAGGCGTGGACAGACCCGAAATATGTGATGCAGTGGTGGGGCCCGAAGGGTTTTACTGCGCCTTTTTGCGAGATGGATTTTCGCGTGGGAGGAAAATTTCTCTGCTGCATGAGAGCGCCGGATGGCCAGGAGTTCTGGAATGGTGGTGAATACCACGAGATTGTTCTGCACGAGAAGATTGTTTACTCGATGCACTTTTCTGACCCGGAGGGAAACAAGGTTGAGCCCGCGCATTATGGAATAGAAGTTGAGGCCATTGACGATGTGCACGATGTGATTACTTTTGAGGATCTTGGAAACGGCCGGACGAAGCTCACCTTGATTGGAAACGAATCTATGGAGAGCGCAAGAAATAGCGGTGAAGTAGAGGGCTGGAACCAGATACTCGATAAAGTTGCCGCAGTTGTTGCGGGGCTAGCGAAGGCGAAATAAGAAGTTGAAGTTTTGATGATCGTCATGCGCGAGATCCTGAACGTAAAGCAAACGCAGGTCCATCCTGGAGACCCCAACTGACCTGGAGACCCCAGCTGATGAGGTAAAAAGCATTCTTGGACGATTTGCCGGATAGGTCGAGCGCAGCGCAACGAAGGCAGGGAAAAGGGAATACGAGACAGCGGGACGGATTGAAAATCCGCCACGCCGCAGGGAGCTGTGACCTTCGGTGACACCACTCCCCCATCCCCATCTCCTGCATTCCCCATCATTTCCAACGCCCGACCCGCTCCACCCGCCGCCCCGCACTCTACAATCGAACTGGATCAACCCCCCTATGAACACTGCAATGCTTTCCGAAGCGCGTCAGACCGCCAACGCCGCCAATGCCTGCCTCAGCAACCGGCCCGCGCACCGCCGAGGGCAACGCCCGCTCCTCGCAGAATGCGCGCAAACACGGACTCACCGCCGCCCAGTTCGTCATCGCCCCTGAAGACCGCCAGGAATTTGACGAGCTCCTCGCCCAACTCCAAACCGAAATCCAGCCCCAGGGCGCCCTGCAGCAAATTTTGTTTGACCGCCTGGTTGCCTCCGCCTGGAATCTCAACCGTATTCTCTGTATGGAGGCGAAGCTAACCGCCTCCTCCGGAGGCTATCTCGACCTCCTCGACCACCCGGAGCTGGCCGCCAAGCTCGACCGTCTCGCCCGCCACCAAACCCGCATCGAGCGCAGCTTCCATCGCTCGCTCCGCGAACTCAAATCCCTGCAAACAGACGCCGCACTCGCGCCCACGCTTCCCCCCGCCTTCATGCGGACAGCCCCGCCCCTGGCGTCGAAAACGCAGATTGCAAAACGAACCCAAGCCCTGGCCCTCGCCGACCGTCAAAACGGCCCCGACGAAGAATACTGGTGTGGGGCCGACGCCGAAGCGGCCGCGTTACGCTCCGCCCTTGAGAACTACGAACGGCCACCAGCCGATGTCGCCGCCGGCACTTGATTGGACCGGTGAAACGACCGGGCCGGCGATTATCCAGCCAAAAAATAGCTGGAAGGATTCTGCCATGCGCGTCTGTGTCTGTTACAATTCCTGCAGCCCCCGCAGGAGACCGCAGTCCGCGCACCGATCTATGATTCTCAAACAGTACTACCTGGGCTGCCTCGCCCACGCTTCTTATCTGCTCGGAGACGAGGCCAGTTCGACCGCGATCATCGTCGACCCCCAGCGTGATGTTCAACAGTACGTGGCCGACGCCGAAAAATTCGGCCTCCAGATCCGCCACGTTTTCCTATCTCATTTCCACGCCGACTTCGTCGCCGGCCATCTGGAACTGCGTGATCGTTGCGGCGCGGCCATCCATCTCGGCGCCCGCGCCCAGGCGGAATACGCCTTCGTCGCCATGAAAGACGGCGATACGCTCGACTTCCCGGGAATGCGCCTGCAAATCCTCGAAACGCCCGGCCACACCATCGAGTCGATCTCAATCCTGGTCTTTGATCTCGGGAAGGACTCGGCTAAACCGCACGCTGTCCTCACTGGCGACACCCTGTTTATCGGCGACGTCGGCCGCCCGGACCTGCGCGCCTCACTGGGGTGGACCGCCAACGACCTGGGCGGATATCTCTACGACTCGCTCCACAACAAACTCCTGACGCTCCCCGACGCCACTCTCGTCTATCCTGCCCACGGCGCCGGCTCCCTGTGCGGAAAGCAGCTTTCCTCCGACACGGTCTCTTCGCTGGGAGATCAGCGGCGTTTGAACTACGCTCTGCAGCCCATGACGAAGGAGGAATTTATTCGTCTTGTCACGGCCGACCAACCCGATGCTCCACCGTACTTCACCTATGACGCCATCCTGAACACACGGGAGCACGCCACGCTGGACAAGAATCTCGAACTCGTACTCCATCCCATCGATCTTTCCGAAGTCATCCGGATGGGAGATGGCGGAGCTCAAATTCTGGACGTCCGCGATCCCAACGAGTACGCCCACGGGCACCTGGCCGGGAGCATTAACATTGGGCTCGGGGGACAATACGCGACCTGGGCGGGGACCGTACTCGACCGTGCTAAGCCCATTGTGATCGTCGCCGAGCCGGGCCGCCAGCAGGAAGCCGCCCTGCGCCTCGGCCGCATCGGTTTCGATCATGTCAAAGGATACCTGGAGGGAGGCATGGAAGCGCTCGCCGGCCGAGCGGATTTAGTGTGGCCGACCGAGCGTACCAGCGCGCCCATGATGGCGGAGGAGTTGGCGAGCGCGGATCCGCCGCTGTTGCTGGATATCAGAAATCCACGCGAGTGGTCGGCCAAGCATATTAAGGGCAGCGTGAATATTCCGCTCAATCATCTGCAAGAGCGCATGGCCGAAATTCCCCGCGACCGCCGTATCGCCATTCATTGCGCGGGCGGCTACCGCTCTTCGATCGCCGCCAGTATCCTGCATCAATATGGGATCACTCATTTGATCGAGATGGCCGGCGGCCTCGCCGCTTGGGATGCCGCACAACTGCCGGTGGTGTCGGAAGGGTAGCGGGTGGTTCTTGGATACTCACGCCGGTGTCCATACGCTATACTACGGGCGAACGTTTTCTGGAGATGAACTATGAGTTTACGCATAAATGACGAGGCCCCGAATTTTTCCGCCGAGACGACCCAAGGCACCATCAACTTCCACGAATGGATCGGCGATGGCTGGGCGATCTTGTTTTCACACCCCAAGGACTTTACTCCCGTTTGCACTACCGAGCTCGGCTATATGGCCGGCCTCGAACCCGACTTCGCAAAGCGAAACTGCAAGATTATCGGGTTGAGCGTGGATCCGGTAAGTAGTCACGGAAAGTGGAAAGCGGACATCGAGGAGACGCAGGGCCACAAGGTGAACTACCCGATGATTGGGGATCCCGAGCTGAAAATCGCCAAGCTCTACGACATGCTCCCGGCCGAAGCGGGGAATACGTCAGAGGGCCGCACCGCCGCTACCAATGCAACTGTACGCACGGTTTTTGTCGTCGGCCCAGACAAAAAAATCAAACTGATGCTCAGCTATCCCATGAGCACGGGACGCAACTTCGACGAAGTGCTGCGCGTACTCGATTCCATCCAGCTCACGTCCAAGCACAAAGTGGCCACGCCGGTGAACTGGAAGCACGGCGACGATGTGATTATCCTACCGTCGGTGACGGAAGAAGAAGCCAAGCAGAAGTATCCGGGCGGCTGGAAGTCGCCGAAGCCGTATCTCCGGATCGTTCCTCAACCGAAGTAGGTGAATTGAGTCATCGCCCTTAATGTTTCGAGGCGACGAGATCTATTGCGTCCGGCGGACCTTATTCATCTCCAGGTCGCAATGTGCAAGCTGTTGTTCAGCTTGTTTGATGCTCACGGGCGAGGGATCGCGCATCAGACGCCAGGTGCTGAGGCTCTCCTGATAAAACGACCGAGCTTCAGTCCACTGTTTGAGCCGCTCACTGGCGGGGAGCCCTGTCCGCGATGCCCGAGCAGCGGAGATGCTCCCTAGTCCGGAATATGAGTCGGCGCTCGTCGACAGCGCATGCCGATTGGGTGGGCTAGTGCCGAGATCCGGCTTGGATATCTCCAACGCTTCTTGAAAACTGCTCGTCGCCCGATCGAGCAATCCGGCTTTCACTGAGATACGGCCAATTTCCGAATGCGTCGAAGCAACGTTGAGCCTCGCGGCGGTCTTGCCCGGATCGAGTAGGAGATTCTTTTGCCGGATGACTAATGCTTTCTCCAAGTCCTCCAGAGCCTCGGTTAGCAGTCCTGTCCGGCTGCGGGCTTGGGCCCGCTCGACATAGTAATCAGCGAGCGTCCCCTGTTGAGAGGAATTCGCCGGGTCTCGCGGCGCGAAGGTTTCGCCGATTTGAACCGCCTGATTCATTAAAGCCAAGCCGTCTTTCACCCGTCCGATTTCAACCAGGACGCCACCCAGGTTCAGGTTGGCATTACCGAGGTCCCACTGAGCGTTTGCATTGTTCGCGTCCGCGGCCGCCAATTCCACATAGATCTGGCGGTTCTGCTGGTTGGCATCCAGTTGCCGCTTGCGGTCTCCGACCCGCTGATAATATAGGCCCAGGCGATTGTACACGAGAGCTAAATCGCGACGGCGGCTGGCTGCGACGGATCCCGACTGCAGCGCTTGAGCAAGTTCCAACGCTCGCTGATAGCTGGCAAAACAACCCTTCAGATCACCCGTAAAGCGAAGTCCGTCTCCCACATGTACCGAATACGTCTCTACCGCGCGCTTGGCGGATTCGTTGCCGGGATCGAGCTTGAGCCGGGATTCGGCGATCGCAAGAGCTTTTTGGTAGGCCAATAAGGCCCCTTGGTTGTCCACCGTAATGGGGTTTTGCAGTTGCTGAACAATTCCCGAGATCTCGTACTCAAAGCTCAATTCCTCAAGAACTTTAGAATCGGCATGGTTGTGTTGAAGCAGTTGTTCGGAGATCGGCACCGCCTGGTTGATGGCGCTAAGCGCCTGGCTCAAAGCTCCAGTGACCATCAACTGCGTCGCCACAGCCCGATACGCGGAGGCTAACGCCAGACTGTCGCTGCTGTTGCTGGGATTGCCCGCCACAACCTGCTGCCGGATCTGAAGCGCTTTTTCGAGACTCTGCAGCGCGCCGGCGGCATCGCCCAGATTGGCTGCACCATACTTTCCCTGGACCGCTCCAACTTTCTCATAGGCGGCCGCAATCTCGCGTTGCAAGGAGGCGTCGCCGGACGATTCATGGGCCAGGCTGCCCAAATACTCGATCGCTCTGTCCACGAGCAACTTGCGGACTCGTGTTGACCCAGGAAGGTCCGCGATGCCATCGTGGATTTCGAATAGCAGCGAATTCGCCAGCTTGCGGACATCGTTGAAGCGGCGCTCAGCGCGCGTGCGTTCGATGCGGGCTAGGTGGGCTTCCCATAATGTGGCTCCCATGCCCGCCATGAGCGACAGCGCGAACAAGACTGCTGCGCCAGTGGCCGCCTTGTGCCGCGCGACAAATTTGGAAGCGCGGTAGTGGAACGTGTCTTTCCGGGCGGACACAGGCAGGCCCTCGAGATAGCGGCGAATGTCTTCCGAGAGCCCCTCGGCCGAGACGTAGCGGCGCGCCGGCTCCTTGTGCATTGCCTTTAGTACGATGTTGTCCAGGTCGTCCGGGAGAGGCCGCACGGCGCTCGGCTTCTTCGGTTCGACGTCGCAAACGAGGTGCTTGATCTCTTCCGACGTTCGCGTGGAGAACCGATACGGCGGCTCGCCCGTCAGGAGGCTGTAGAGCAGTGTCCCGAGTGAGTAGATGTCGGTGGCGGTGGTGACCGGTTCGCCCCTGACCTGCTCTGGGCTCGCACACTCGGGTGTCAGCAGACGGACCGAGGTCATGGTGGCATCGGCGTCCGGCTCCAGCAGTTTCGCAATTCCGAAATCCAGCAGCTTCGGCTCGCCGCTCGCCGTCACCAGGATATTACTCGTCTTCAGGTCCCGATGGACTACCAGGTTTTGATGTGCGTACTGGACGGCGGAGCAGACCGTCCGGAACAATTCCAGACGCTCGGGGAGTCCCAGGTGATGCTGCTCCGAATACTCGGTGATGGGGATGCCATCGATGTACTCCATTACCAGATAAGGGCGGCCATCGCCGGTCGCGCCGCCATCCAGCAGCCGCGCGATGTGGGGGTGATCCAGGCCAGCCAGAATCTGCCTTTCGTGCCGAAAGCGCCGCAGGATGAAATCGGTATCCATGCCGCGCTTAACGAGTTTAACGGCTACATTCTTCTCAAAATCGGCGACCCGTACTGCGCGATAGACCGTCCCCATGCCGCCTTCCGCGATAGGTTCCCGAAGAAGGTAGCTTCCAATCTGACGGCCTGTAAGCAGCTCCCCCGGCGGATCTCCCAACACTGGCGTCTCTAGAAAATCGCCGAGCGCGGCGTTGGAAACGAGCATGTCTTGCACCTCCGCAAGCAGCGAAGCATCCCCGGCGCAGGCTTGCGCAAGGTAGGATGCACGCTGGTCCAGTTCGAGATCGAGACACGAGCCCAGGATCTGCTTTACCTGAGCCCAGCGCTCACGCTCCACGGGTGGCGCTCCGGCTCAACTCGTGATGCAGCCACGTGCGTGCCAGGTTCCAGTCGCGGCTCACGGTCGATTTCGAGATTCCCAGGACTCGGGCCGTGCTCTCCAGCGTGAGCCCGCCGAAAAACCGGAGTTCGACGATCCGCCCCTGCTGAGGGTCGAGCCGTGAAAGATCCTCCAGGGCATCATCCAGTGCCACCAAGTCCATATCTTTGGCGCCCGGAAAGACCGACTCATCGAGCGCGACCATGGTCTTGGCGCCGCCCCGTTTCAATGCATTACACTGTCGCGCATGGCTCACCAGAATGCGGCGGATCAGCTGTGAGGTGACGGCGAAGAAGTGGTCACGATCGGCGAAACGGGCGCGGCGTTGATCCACCAGCTTGAGGTATGCCTCATGGACGAGGGCCGTGGTCTGGAGCGTGTTGCCAGGCGACTCCGCGCGCAAATGTCGCTTAGCCAACCGGCGCAGCTCGCTATAAACAAGCGGCATCAGTTCGTCCAGCGACTGGCGGTTGCCGTCACCCCATTCCTGGAGCAAGGTGGTGACGTCCTTCGTCCGAGGACCTTCCACAGCCCCTCCTTCGAGAGATATTGTACCCCTGTGGTGGTTAAATCCGTGGTGGTTCTGTAACCTAGCGTTGCGCCGCGCCGGAACGTCCCATGATGGGCCAGACATCCACGATTTGATCGCCTCTGGCGACATAGTAGCGGTCGTAGTAATTGGTGCTGTCGTCGAGAACCGTGCAATAGATTTCCACACGATCGCCCAGCTTCGGCTCACGGTCGCCGTCCTTCCACTTGAGGCGTCCGTATTCCGCGCCCTGCGTACTTACCTCGAGCTCCGGCATCCCCTTCACTTTGTCAGTGGGCCTGACGCCGGCCTTATTGCCGTAGTCGGTGGCGACCTGGTTGGCGTGGCGCTTGCTATCGACAGTAGTAAGTACTGTTAGAGCACCGTCAAAATCGTTGTAAGTCGATTCGTTATCCTTACCGCCGATAACGAAATACCTGGTGTCCATAAACACGTAGGATCCCGCTTCGAGCTCGGTGAGGCCGTTCTCATGATCGATGTTGTAAGTGCCGGTGGACCCGCCCGTGAAAATGTTGACTGGCAATCCGGATTTCTTGCATAACTCCACCGTCTCTCGGGCGGCGGCCAGGTCTTTGGCGGAACGCTCGCGCCGCTTCTCGAATCCGTGAACATGAGCGGCGGTCCCGGCATAGGCCATGATGCCCTCAAACTCGGCGCGCTTGGAAGAAGCTACCTTCTGCGCCAGTTCGACGGCGGGCTGGCCGTTTTCGATTCCCTGCCTGTCCAAGCCCGCATACACCGATACCAGCACCTTGAGGCGGGCATTGCCGGCTGTGGCCGCCTGTTCGACCCAATCGAACACCTGAGGGTCATCGATGACGAACATGAAGGTGGGATCTTTCTTCGAAAGCGCGACGGCTCGCTCGATGTTGTTCCGGCTGGCCGGCTGTTTGGTCCACATCACGTTCTTCAAGCCGGCGTTGGACATCAGCTCCGCCTCGGCGATGGTCGCGCAGGTCAGCCCTATTCCCCCATGTGCTATTTGGATCTTGGCCACATCCACGCTTTTGTGAATCTTGACGTGCGGGCGAACGGCAATCCCGAGCGCTTTAGTCCTATCCGCCATGGTCTTCACGTTTCGATCAAACACAGCCTGATCGACAACCATGCAGGGCGTGGGAAGAACGTCCTTGGTCATGTCACGGAAATCGCGGCGGGCAATGCGCGCTTCGAACTCCGTATAGGGGAAGCCCGTGGAACTCGTTTTAGCGGCCCGGCCCTTGACGGCGGTGAGAGCACCGACGGTGGCGGCGCTGGCGGCTAGGAATTGGCGGCGTGATGTCATGAGAGCCCTCCTTGAGCGGAGTCTAGCACACCGGGGCAAGCTGGTCGTAGAAGAGATTGAATGTAAGACGTCAGTGTGTTATCGTCGCACACAAATGTCACCTCGCCTGAACCTTCTGGCCGTCTTTCTACTGGCCGGCCGGCTGGTTCCAGGTCAGGGAACAGAGCCGGGGCCGCAACCGAAGACGACTCTCGAAGACCTGGCTGAAGGTCAACGCGTTTTCGGGACGCAGTGCTCTTACTGTCACGGGCCGAAAGGCGAAGGCGGGCAAGGCGCGGTCCTGGCGGTTCCCCGCTTGCCTCACGCGCCCGACGACCAAACTCTGTTTCGCATAATCCGTGACGGCATTCCCGGCACTCGTATGCCCGCCAGCGCGCTGACCTCCAGCCAGATCTGGCAAGTAGCGGCGTACGTTCGAACTCTGGGACGCGGCGAAGGAACTAAATCAGCGGGAGGATCCAATGGAGACCCGCGGCATGGACGGCAGATCTTCGTCACCAAAGGAGGGTGCACAAAATGTCACACGATTGGCGGCCATGGCGGCGCTGTCGGACCGGATCTCACCGACATTGGCGATCGCCGGGACGCGGCTCAGCTTCGGACTTCGCTGCTCGAGCCCAGTGCCTCCGTCCCGCTTGATTTCCTTCAGGTACGCGTGGTGACGAAAGCCGGCCGGAGCATTACAGGAGTCCGCATAAACGAAGACACGTTCTCCATTCAGATTCGTGATCTGTCGAACCAGGTTCATTCCTTCTGGAAGAATGAGCTGACCGACATCGTGAAGGAGCCGAAGCGATCTATCATGCCGAGCTACCAGAGCATACTTTCAGCCGCAGAGTTGGACGATATGCTGGCTTATCTCGAATCTCTACGGGGCCGCCCATGAAGCGCCTTCTTCTAATACTCGCAGCAGTTGCGCTTCTAGATGCGCAGGTACCCTATGAGCGCATCCTCAAGGCGCACTCGGAGCCGGGTAACTGGCTGACTTACTCGGGTGACTACCAAGCTCACGGGTATTCGGCGCTCGATCTGATCAATACATCAAATGTCTCCGGTCTAAAGGTGTCCTGGATGTATCAGATTAAGACCACGCATCATTTCGAAACGACGCCTCTGGTTTTCGATGGAATCATGTATATCACCGAGCCGCCCAGCGATGTGACGGCGCTCGATCTGCGCACGGGACGGCCTATCTGGAGCTACCGCCGATCGCTGCCCAAGGGCGTAATCGTATGTTGCGGCCAGGTAAATCGTGGCTTGGCGGCGCTGGACGACCAGCTTTTCCTGGGCACCGTGGATGCGCACTTAGTCGCGTTGGACATGCGGACGGGACGCGTCCGTTGGGACGTAGAAGTGGCCGATTATAAAGCGGCCTACTCGATCACCGTGGCGCCGCTCGCGGTGAAAGATAAAATCATTGTCGGCATTGCCGGCGCCGAATATGGCATCCGCGGCTTCTTAGACGCTTACGACGCGAAGACCGGCAAGAGAGCTTGGCGCTTCTACACCGTTCCAGCGGCGGGCGAGCCGGGCAATGACACCTGGCCGGGCGATAGTTGGAAGACTGGCGGCGCCCCCACCTGGGTCACTGGCGCGTTTGATCCGGAATCGAACCTGGTTTATTGGGGAACCGGCAATCCTTCTCCGGATATGATTGGTGACGACCGCCAAGGCGACAATCTTTATTCGGATTCCCTGCTCGCGCTGGACGCAGATACAGGAAAGTTGAAATGGCATTTCCAGTTCACTCCGCACGATGTGCTCGACATGGACGCCAACCAGGTGCCGGTGCTCTTGGACGCCGACTTCCGCGGCCGGCCGAGGAAACTGGTGCTGTTCGCCAATCGGAATGGCTTTTATTACGTGCTGGACCGGCTCACCGGCGAGTTTCTGGTGGGCAAACAATTCGCGCGACAGAATTGGACCAGCGGGCTGGATGACCGAGGACGTCCCATTTTTAATCCGGCGGCAGTCCCGAGCCCGGAAGGGGCGCTCGTCTATCCGGACGATGATGGCACCGCAAACTGGTTCAGCCCTTCATTCAGCGCGAAGTCCGGGCTCTTCTATCAAAACGTCCGGGAGAAGGGTGCCATTCAGAAACGTACTCACGCCGTCTACGAGCCAGGACATCTATTCATGGGAGCTAACCGTTTGCCGATCCCCGGCGAGGAGCCGTGGGGCGCGCTGCGAGCGCTCGACTGGCAAACCGGCGAAACACGCTGGGAATTTCGAGTGCATACTCCACCCTGGTGCGGAGTGCTTTCGACCGCGGGCGGTTTAGTCTTTTCCGGAACGATGGAAGGCGACTTCTTCGCAGTCGACGCGTTAACCGGCAAATTGCTCTGGCGCATTCAAACCGGCGGCGCTATCTGGTCGAACCCGATCAGCTATCTGAGTGAAGGGAAGCAGTACATCGTAGTCTCGGCAGGCAGTTCCCTCATCGCTTTCACAACCAATTGAACACGATGAAACGATATCCTCTAGTTTTATTAGCCGCGCTCGCTTGGGCGTGGCCCGGAA
>DATHOT010000144.1:0-17571 GCA_035484655.1 Bryobacteraceae bacterium
CGGTCACTTTTCAGATGTAAGATCTCACACACTGGTTCCGCTTGTCACCGTTACTCACAGATGCCATTCCGGCGTGGCAACGTAGGAGCGGTCAATGGCGGCGACGTTCTGGGTGCCGCAATTCCCCATCACCAGTTTTAACTCGGCCTGAAGGATCTCGAGCACCCGGTCGACGCCCGCCTGGCCGAATGCTCCCAAGCCCCACAGGAACGGGCGTCCGATCCCCACGCCCTTAGCTCCCAGCGCGAGCGCTTTAAACACGTCCGTTCCGCGGCGGACCCCGCCGTCGACAAACACGGGAATCCGGTCGCCGACTTCATTGACCACTTCGGGAAGCGCCTCGATGGTCGCTCGACCAGTTTCCGTCGACCGGCCGCCGTGGTTGGAAACCAGAATGCCGTCGATGCCATGCTCGACGCACAGCCGCGCGTCCTCCTTCGTGTCGATGCCCTTGATAATCAATTTCACTGTTACAGCTTTGCGTAGCCGGTCGACAAACTCCCAGGTCATAGCCGGATTCTGTCCTCCTACCCCGGTCATATTTATGCCGTCGTACATCTTGCGCTCCTTGATCGAGGGCCCCGCGCCGCTTTCGTGACAAGTCTTGCATTGCCCGAGATCTTTCGGCCGTGTGCGCATGTACGTTTCGCTGTTCCGGCCGGTGGTGTTATCGACAGTCAACGCGATCACCGGGCAGCCGGCGGCTTGGACGCGCTTGACGATCTTCTCGCAGGCGTCCCACGAAGTCGGAGCATAGAGCTGATACCACACGGGCATGCCGTGCGCGCTGATGACGTCTTCGACGCCCGTGGAGGTTGAGGTCGATAGTATCTGCAATGTCCCTCGCGCTTTCGTAGCGCGAGCTACCGCGAGCTCGCCGTCCGGATGAAAGGAGCACTCGCCACCGGTGGGGCAAGTAAAGATGGGGCTGTTGTAAGGCGTGCCGAACAGTTCCGTGCGCATGTCCACTTTAGTCGCGTCCCGGAGCCGGCGCGGCCGCAACTGGACATGCTTGTAGGCTTCGTGGTTGGCATGGAGCGTGGCGTCGTCATCCACGCCGCTTTTCATGTATGCCCAGTGGCCCGGCAACACTTTACGTCGCGCGGCCTCTTCAAAATCCATCACGCCGAAAGCTTCTTTGGGATCCATGATGACGTCGGCCAGCTCCGCCGTCTTCTGCGCAAAAGAGTAGGCCCCGCCCAGGGCGGCGACATATGGACTTCCGGCCAGGAATCGAAGGAAAGCGCGGCGATGATGCGTAGCTGAAATCGGGCTCGTCATGGCCGACTATTCTATCGAAGCGCGGAGTGCTTCGGCAGAACGGCTGCACCGCCGAGGTTCACGTGCGTCGGCGAATGAACTGTTGCCAAGACGTATGAGGTTTCCGTGTCGCAACGATGACACCGATGGAGTAAAAGCATGAAGCGACGGCTGGCCAGGTGATTAAAACCATTCCAATACCGCCCAAGCCTGGGCCGTGCGGAAAAACAAAAAAGTCTGCAACTTGCGAATTCGGACCATTATCGCCGAGAATCCAAAGTCCAAGGTTGCAAACAGGGACCGTCCAGATCCAGGAACCCCATGATTCAATTGCACGAGGGAACGCGGTCTGCATCTTATATCCAAGGATGAAACCTTGAACTGAAAAGCCCACGTATCCAAGAACATTGCTGTTTCTCACCCTGAGGATCCCTTCCAGAAGTACGTAGACGAGGAGGCCGAGGATGAGTCCTCCCAGGGGAGCCAGAACCAGTTGAATTATAAAAAGCGCCGGCGAATAACCGCTCGGACGAACTTCGTAATCGAACATACGTACGGTCAGTGCGATCCATAGCGCAAACGCGGAGCTGAAATTAGGCTCGTCATGGCCGTCTATTCTATCGAAGCGCGGAGTGCTCTGGAGTGGCGGCGTCAATAATACTCTGTCTGGAAATCCAGCAACTGGCTCAAATCGTCTGAGAACGCGTCAAGATCTTGACGCATCAAGCGGTTATCTCGCAAGACCACTTGAAGCGCAGCTACGGTGCCCTCAATTTGACGGCTCTCATAGTGACCCTGGTCCCAGTTTTGTTCGAGTACGCTCAGCTCGGCTTGGGCACGATCGAATATGGCATTGTCTGCAAGATTAGTAGTTTGGGCTCGAGAAAGATCAGCACTGATCTTGTCAAACATCGAGTGCGCAAGCTGATATTGATCTTCGCTGTGGAAAGGGTTACTAAACTGCTGCGGGGTCGTTTGAGCACTTACGGTCATGGTGAGTAGCAACAAGCCGGGGAATAAGATGCGCTTCATATGCGCCTCCCTATTTGTTGGGCGCTTCTAGTCTCCGGGAAAGGCGGTTAGTTAATTGTTACGAGGTACGGCTAATTGAGGACGACCACGTCGACATCGCCATCGCGGCGCTCCACCGTGACAGCCACGGCGTGACCGGAACGGAAGAGCATGAGATCGACCGACGCCTGGCCGACGACCAGGTTGCGGATTCGGACCTGCTCCAGGAACTCGGGCAGAACCGGGCGGGTCAAGACAATTTGCTTGCGCACCGCATCGATGGAGAGTCCCATCGAGGATTGCAACAGGAGAAACGCGGCGCCGGCGGACCAGGCTTGCGGGGAGCACGCTACCGGGTACGAGGTGGGAGCTTTGCCGGCGCGCCGGGCGAATCCGCAGAACAATTCCGGGAGCCGGTCGAGCTCGAATTCAGTAGCCGCCTCGAACAGCCCGGCCATCACCCTGGCAGCGAGCGCGGTCTCACGATATTCCGCGAAACCGGCGGCGATGAGCGAATTATCGTGCGGCCAAACGGAGCCATCGTGGTAAGACATGGGATTGTAGCGCGCCTCGCCCTCGGCAATAGTCCGAATTCCCCATCCATTGAAAAAGTTCTCCGATGTCAGTTGCTCCGATACAGTGCGCGCGCGTTTCGGGTTTGCAATACCGCAGAACAGACAATGCCCCGCGTTGGAGGCCCTGACGTCGCATTGGCGCTTCGAGGCATCCAAAGCGAGAGCATAGGTGCCGATGCGCTCCGACCAGAAGGCCTGCTCGAATCGCTCGCGCAAGAGACGAGCATCCTCCGATAATCGACGCGCAATCTCCGGCCGCCCGAGCGCCTCGGCAACTTCGGCGACTCCGCGCTTGGCGCTGTACACGTATCCCTGGACTTCGCAGAGGGCGATGGGCGACTCGGCTAAAGTTCCATCGGCGTGAAATATCGAGTCCTGCGAGTCCTTCCAGCCTTGCTGCACCAGGCCGGTCGGGGACTTGCGATTGTACTCCACAAATCCATCGCGATCCAAGTCGCCGTATTGATCGATCCAATTCAATGCCAGCTCGATGCCAGGCCAGATGGATCGAATGAAGTCGAGGTCGCCGGTCCGGCGGTAGTAGGCCGCAGCCAGCATTAGGTAGAGCGGCGTTGCGTCGACGCTGCCGTAGTAGCGCCGGAATGGAATTTCTCCCAATGCCGCCATCTCGCCCTCGCGCGCCTCATGCAGGATTTTGCCCGGCTCGGCATCCTGCTCCGCTGAGACTTCTTTCGCCTGTGTGGCGGTAAGGAACGAAAGCACTCCGCGCGCCATAAGCGGCGAAACCCATAGACATTGCAGAGCTGTGATGATACCGTCGCGTCCAAACGGCGTACTGAACCACGGCACTCCGGCGTAGGGATAGCTTCCGGTAGGCCCAGCGGTCAGGAGCATGTTGAGATCCCCACGCGACCGTTCGATCCAGGTATCGAACTGCTCGTTGGAGGTGCTAATGATGGCCGGAATCCGGTCCGGGCCAGCGATTGCCTTCGCAGCGCTTTCTAGGCTGTCGGTAAATCCGGAAATCGCCAAGGCCTGGTTGCCCATCTCGAAAGCAAAGGTAAATTCGAAGGACTGCTCTTCTCCGGCCGCAAGCCGGAGGGAAAAATGCAGCCCCGACGGCAACGTGACCTGAACCTGTACCTGAGGAGAAGATCCGACGATCGTTCGCCGTACTACGCCGTCCAATCCTTCATATTCCAGGACAACCTTCCCGCTGCGTGTGTCCAGTTGAGGCTCGTGCAGAAAACCACGATGCTCGCGCTTTTCGCCGCGCACTTCGAAGATGTCCGCGAAGTCGGCGCCGAATTCCAGACCAAAGCTCATCTCCACCGGCGTCAACGCGAAGTTCCGAACTCGAAGTGACATGTACAACCGGTCTTGCCAAAGAAATTGGGTGCGATAAATGTGGAGCGTGCCCCGATGCAGAAGCACACGGCCCTCGGTGCTGATGTCCGGATTCGTCAGGTCGACGGCGAACAACACGTTATCGCGCCGGATGGCGGAGCTGAGCAGCAGCGGACGGCCGCGCAGGAATTTCAGCTTCAGACAAGACAGAAAACGCGTGCCCCGGCTGAATATACCCTCCTGCGGCCGCTCTTCAGCGTCTACATCGCCGTATTCATCGAAAACCCCAAAGGTGTTGTCCTGTTTCAGAACACGCGTCAGCTCTGGAGTAGGCGCGGACTTGGCCTGAATATAATACTGGCCGTTGTTCTTTAGGATTTCATCCAAAGGGAGCATGCGAAGTCATTTCGGAAAATAACGGATCTTCAGTCTGGAGACCGGCATATTGAATGAGGTAATCGTTCGCCATACGGTAGCTGGAGAACCGCTCGTCGACTGCTTTCCTGCAATCTCCACGATTCAATTTCGCAACCTGTGGAATCGCTTCCACTGCCTCGTCCACGCTATTGACGATAAAGCCGGTGACGCCCGGATCAATCACTTCAGGAACCGAGCCGCGTCGAAATGCAATGACCGGAGTTCCACTCGCCAACGCCTCGATCATAGCCAAACCAAACGGCTCCGGCCAATCGATCAGGAACATTAGCGCGTAAGCTCCACCCAGAAAGCCCTGCTTCTCGCGCTCGCCGATTTCACCGATGTACTCCACCAGAGGATGGTCCAACATGGGTTTAATCGTGGTTTCAAAGTATTCACGGTCCACCTTGTCGACCTTGGCGGCAATGCGCAACGGCATTCCGGCTCGAATCGCGGCTTCGATCGCGCGATCCAGCCCTTTTTCCGGCGAAATGCGTCCGATGAACGCCAGATACTTTCCAGGACGCGGCTCGAATGTGTAAAGATCGTCCGGCAAACCATGATAAACCGTGGCTCGCCAAGACACCTTGGGCAGCGGCTTGCGCTGAGCGTTCGAGATGGAAACGAGTGGCATGCCGGGAAACTGCCGGTAAAGCGCGCCATGCTCGGGCAAGTCGAGCCGTCCATGCAGAGTCGTGATATTCGGCACACGGGTGCGGCGCGAAACAGGAAAATGCAGATAATCGATATGAAAGTGAACGATATCGAAATCGTCGGCGCGTCGAAACACCTCTTCCAGCATGATGATGTGATAGGCGAGGGAATCCCGGCAATCCGGATCCAGCCGCAGTGCACGCCTGCAGGGAGCGACCAGGTTTGCCGCAGTAGTCGAGTCGCCGCTGGCAAAAAGAGTTACTTCATGACCTTGGCGCACCAACTCCTCGGTCAAATATGAGACTACGCGCTCAGTACCTCCATAAAGCACTGGAGGAACGCTCTCGTATAAAGGCGCGACTTGAGCAATTCGCAAGCTAGAAACGCTCCTGTATGGTGGATGATCGCCATGCGGTTCTGTTACAAAAGATCTCAGCCCTTGGAAACGCTGAGATTTCAGCTCTCCAGCTTGTAACGTGTCGATGCCAGTGTGTAAAGTCTACGCCACAACAACCGGTTGACTGTAACCACTAACGATGCCATCACAACCGTGGCGCCCAGCAAGACCGGGAAGTTCCCGTTATCGGTCGCTCGGCTAATCAGCGCGCCCAGCCCGGTGATAGAGATCGTCTTGCCCTGAAAGCGGAAATATTCCGCGACGATGCTGGCGTTCCAGGCCCCGCCTGACGCGGTAACGAGACCGGTGAGCACGTAGGGAAAGATCGCGGGCAGAATCAGCCGGCGCCAGCGTTCGATTTTGCCGAGGTGAAAAATGTTACAGACCTCTTTCAGATCCGTCGGTATAGCGCTTGCACCCGCAATTACGTTGAACAAGATATACCACTGGGTTCCGAGTAGCAGCAAAACGATAGAGCCGATCCCCAGCCCGCCACCGACGCGGATCAAAAACAGCATGACAATCGGAAACAGAGCCGTAGCAGGCACCGACGCCGCGATCTGCGCGATTGGCTGAGCGATCGCCGAAAGGCGTGGCCGCGATCCGATAAATACGCCGGCGGGAATGGTCCATAGGCCCGCCAAGACCAATGTGAGCTCGACTCGGAGAAACGTCGCGCCGGTTCCCCGGAAGATTTCTACAAGATCCGGCCGCGAAAGCGTGCCGAGCATCATGCTCATACGGACGATTGCATAACCGAGCGCGAGAAGCCCGGCGATCACTACGGCTCGGGCCAGCCATTTTCTGAAGATGGAAGTGCGGATGTCCCCGGTCGCCAAGTTGGCCGCCTTGGCAAAATGCAGCGCGAGGGCTTCACGCGCCGGCGCCACCAACATCTGAGTACCTCGCTGCAAAATGCGCGAACGCCGCAGAAAATCGAGAATGGGCGAGCGAGGACTTTTATAAGCCTCTACCTGTTCAAACTTGAACTTTTCGCTCCAGGCGATGAGCGGACGCCAGACCAGTTGGTCGATCAGAACGATCACCACGATCATGACTGCCAGCCCCCAAACGATGGCTCGCGTGTCGCCGGCATTGGACGCGGTCTGCAGGTAGGAACCCAGGCCGGGAAGCCGCAGGTCGCGGTTTCCGAGAGTAAACATCTCGCACGCCATCAAGAAAAACCAGGCGCCCGCGACCGACATCATGGAATTCCATACCAATCCGATGGCCGCATACGGCAGCTCCAGTTGCAGGAACTTTTGCCACCAGCTCAACCGGTAAATTTGCGACGCCTCTAACAGCTCGCGCGGGATAGCCTTGATCGACGAGTAGACACTGAAGGTCATGTTCCAGACTTGCCCGGTAACAATAAGCAAGATGGACCCGAGTTCGACTCCCAACTGCCGGGTCGGGAACAAAGCAACCATCGCGACCATCACGCCGGGAAGGAAGCTCAAGACCGGGATGGATTGCAGCGTGTCGAGCAAAGGGATCAAGAAGCCTTCGGCTTTTGAATTATGCGTGGCGACGTAGGCATACACGAGGGTGATTGCCAGGCTGAGCATGTAAGCGATGGCGATTCGCGCTACCGAGAACAGCGCATACTTGGGCAACGCCGCCGGACGAAGATCGATGGCAGCCTGGGCACTGACCGGGCCGGTCCAATTGTGAACCAACGAAAGCAGGCCGTAGAATAATGCGAGGCCCGCCAGCATGACGGGTAGATCGCGCAGCAGCAAGAACGCTTGCGAGGACCTGGCCGGAAGCGCTACCGCAACGGCGGAAGTCCGCTCGGGCGGTTGGACGATCAGTGTCCCCAAGCCTCACCGCCTGCTTCCGCCGGTCGATACAACACCAGCCGGTCGGCTTCGGAGTCATACGTGAAAATGTCGCCATAACGGCCCCAATCCAAAGCGGTTTCGATCTGACGCTGCATCTCCTCGCGAGGAAAATGCTCGTCCAGAATATCTCGAAAGAACTCCAGCGGCAGCGAATGGTCGGACTTACTGAGCAGCGCGCTATGCATCTGCTGAAGGAGCGGGACGTTGGCCAGCGCGGCGCCACGAAAGATTCGCTTACGCGTCGCGATGTCAGCCTCGGCGAATTCCTTGCCCAGCGGAGTGATCTGGAGATCGCCCTTGTCGGACGCGGCGAACGACAGCAGAGAGGCGGCTTCGACAATGGGAAGCAGATCGTCTACCTCCATTACGAGTTGCTCGGCCACGTGATACAGGTCCTCTCGGCCGCCATGATCGTTCAACAGCTCGAGCAATCCGGCGATGCCGCCCGGCCGAGAATGCGGCAGCATGGGGTAGGGAGCCTTGGTGGCGCGCCCGGCAGGGGACGGGGGTTCCGCCTTCAGCAGCGGCTCGGTCATCAGTTTGTAGATATAGTCCACATACAGCAGGAACGCGGCCGAGCTCTTTTCTCTCGGCTGGGCCAGCGGGATGCGGAAATCCGCGCGGATCCTGGCTGGATTTCGATCCAGAACAATGATCCGGTCCGCCAGCAAAACGGCTTCCTCAATGTTGTGGGTCACTATGAAAATACTTCGCGTGGGGATTTTCTTCCCTATCCACAGCTCCATTACTTCGCCGCGCAGGTTCTCGGCAGTCAGAACATCCAGAGCCGAGAATGGTTCATCCATGAAGAGAATCTCAGGTTCTACCGCCAATGCGCGCGCGAATCCAACGCGCTGCTTCATGCCGCCGGAGAGCTCTTTGGGGTAGGCATTTTCGAAGCCCCGCAACCCAACCGTACTGAGGGTGTGCAGGGCCCGGCTATGACGTTCGACGTGCGACATGCCGCGCGCAAGCAACGGCACTTCGACATTTTCCAAAACCGTGAGCCACGGGAAGAGTGCGAAGCTCTGAAAGACGATCGCCACATTCGGGTTGGATTCGGCGAGCGGACGGCCGTGCCAGAGCACTTGGCCGCGGGTGGGCGGCGTAAGTCCGGTGAGGATGCGCAGCAGCGTCGATTTGCCGGAGCCGGAAGGCCCCAGCAGCGCGGTGATCACCCCAGGTTCCACGCGCAGATCCATGCCGGCGATTACCTGCGCCTGTCCGCCGTCCGGCCGATCGAATGCTTTTTCGATTTGCCGCGCTTCGATGATGGGCTCGAGAGCCGGGGGCGCCTCCGCAACTTCGGGCGCTACCTCAACAGCCCGCGCAACCGACTTCGCAAGAACCGGTTCTTCGGCCTCCTGGGAGAGCTCATCCATCAGCCGCTGCCAGGCTTCCTCCGGAAGCTCGTCGAAAAAGTGCATGCGCTCGCCGGGGTGCATTTCGTCGACAATCGCGCGCATCTCTTGAATCGGCAAAGAGTGGAGCAACACATAGGTGTGGTAGTAAGGAAAGATTCCGGCCAGCCTGGCGGCGAAATCGACCGGCAATTTACGGAAGAGGGTCTGCTGCTCCTCGAACGGAATGGTCATTAGGAGGTCAGCGGCATTTTCCGGATCAAGGCGCGCCAGCAGCGACACGGCTTGTTCCCAATGCGCCTGGGCGAGCATCTCTCGAAGCTTGTCGGTAGCCAAAACGCTCACAATCTATTATGCTCATCAGGTCAAGTGCGATCATGAGATAAAGAGAAGATATGATCGCTACCGTCAATCCCGCCAGCGGCGAAACCCTTCGCACTTTTGAAGCTTTGAGTGAATCGGAATTGGACGACCGGCTGGAGCGTGCATCCTCGGCGTTTCAGTCTTATCGGCACACATCGTTTCGGGATCGCGCCCGTTGGATGAGCTGCGCCGCCGAGATTCTGGAGAGAGATAAAGATGAATTCGGACGGCTCATGACTCTCGAAATGGGCAAGCCTTTGAGGGCGGCCGTCGACGAAGCGCTCAAGTGCGCCCGTGGCTGCCGCTATTACGTGGAGAACGGCGAGAAGCTGCTCGCCGATGAACCGGTCCCCACCGAATCGCGCTCCAGCTTCATTCGTTATCGCCCGATCGGTCCGGTACTGGCGGTGATGCCGTGGAATTTTCCGTTCTGGCAGGTGTTCCGGTTCCTGGCCCCCACGCTGATGGCCGGCAACACCGGCTTGTTAAAGCATGCTTCCAATGTTCCCCAGTCGGCTCTGGCCATCGAAGAGATCGTTCGCCGGGCCGGATTTCCTCGCGATGTTTTCCAAACCTTGCTGATCGGATCGGGCACCGTACAGCGCGTGATCGATGACCCGCGCGTCAAGGCCGTCACTTTGACCGGCAGCGAACCGGCGGGGCGTCAGGTGGCGAGCCAAGCCGGGAAGCAGATCAAGAAGACCGTGCTCGAGCTGGGCGGCAGTGATCCGTTTATCGTGATGCCGAGCGCCAACATAGAGCAGACCGTGCAAATGGCGGTTCAGGCGCGTCTCATCAACAACGGGCAATCGTGCATCGCGGCCAAGCGCTTCATCGTCGATCAGCGCATCGCCGATGAATTCGAAAGCCGATTCGTCCATGCGATGCAGCACACTAAAGTTGGCGATCCGATGGACGAGAGCACCCAGCTCGGGCCATTGGCCACCGCCGATATTCTGGCCGATTTAGACGACCAGGTTCGCCGCTCAGTGGCGAAGGGCGCGCGCGTGCTGACCGGCGGCCGCAAGCTCGACCGGCCGGGGAACTACTACGCTCCGACCGTACTGACCGATGTCAAGAAGGACACGCCGGCCTATGCCGAAGAGCTGTTCGGGCCGGTCGCGGTGCTGCTGCGCGCCAAAGGAATCGATGACGCAATCAGGCTGGCTAACGATACCGACTTCGGGCTGGGCGCCAGCGCGTGGACGACTGACGAGGCCGAGCAACAGAAGTTCATGGATGAGATTCAATCCGGAATGGTGTTCATCAACGGCATGGTGGTCTCAGACCCGCGACTGCCCTTCGGCGGCGTCAAGAATTCCGGCTACGGCCGCGAGTTGAGCGTGTACGGCATCCGCGAATTCGTCAACGTGAAAACTATCGTGGTGAAGTAAAGCTCGTCTCATTCGACCGCCCGCATGCGCGCGTGATAGTTGTAAATCACGAGCGTGGCGATCCCAAATATCATTCCGGTGACTGCCAGCAGCGCACTGTATCGTCTTTCGGTGGTGAGCGAAAACCGGATCAGGATGGTTGAAATGACGAACGCAGCGTTGCGGAACACCATCTCGTAGCGGTCGGAAACCGCGAGCGACAAGATCACAATCAGGACGTCGGTGAAGATCATCACCGTGAAGACATCCGCGTAAAAGAACGTATTTGGATCAAGGCTCAACTTTGCACCTTGAAAGATTGCCCGCGAATCCTGGAATACGAAATCCACAAGACTGTAAGCCGCCAGCGAAACCAGCAGCACAGCCAGTGCCAGCGCAATAGCCTTCTTTCGTGAGATGAATTTCTTCAATTCGGCCGACTCTTCTGAATGTGTACTCCGCTGCGGCCGTCTGCGCCCGGCATGCAGAAATACCGTCACCAGCAGAAACATGAACAGCCCGGCGCCGACGTCCAGGAACACCGGCGCCATTTCGGGTGACAATTGAGCCAGCTTGCCGATGTCATCGAGCTGGGCGATATCTTTGAAGAATCGGCGAATAAAGATTAACGAGACGATCTCGTATTGCTTGGCGATGGATTGCGTGGTGGACTGAGGCAGCGCCGCGATCAGCATCAAGACTTCATAGAACAGAATGAAGCTGAAGGGCGTGTAGATGGCCGCCAGGTAGTTCGTGCCGACGGCGGCGAGCAGAGCAGGTGGATTCGGAAGAGTCCGCGACAAAAATACCAGGAGCAGGTGTACCAGGAGTCCCGCGACACTGACGTTGACGACTGCATGGTCGAGCCAATCGCGGTGCTGGTCCGAGTACACGCGGTCGAAGGCGTTGGCTAGGGACGCCGTAAGACCATCGGTCATCCACGATCACCTCATTGTTTAACCCGCCGGCAGGGTGGCCCGGCTCATTCCATCCCGGTGCTTACTGCGCGATCTGGAAGGTGGTCCATGGATGCGAATCCAAGTCCCGCAACACGCCCTTCTCCCAGTCGAACTCCGGATGCTGCCGCAGGTGCTCGGCCGCTTTGAAATCGATCCCGCAGGAATGACCCATGGCCGCGGTAAAGGCCATTCGCGCCGCCAGCGTGCCATCGCTGACCTTGTTCTGCACAGTGCCCGCCGGGCCATAATCGCCTTGCCAGGGCTTTGACCCGCGATGCGATAAATCGATGTGTCCGCAGAGGGTCCTTTCGCTGGGAGCGGTCTCTTTGTCGACAGTATCGTAATGGTCCGCCAAAAATCGCTTAGCCGATTCGGCGGTTATAGTGCCCTTGTTCTCGGCCATTAACTGTTCCCAGCGAACGTGCCGGGCATTGGCGCTGATGCTCATGTCTTTCACCGGAAATTCGGGCGCCTCGTCACGAATCAGATCCTCGTTCTCAGGATAATTGGAGCCGACAAAATAGCCATCCTGCGTGCGATGCAGCGTTACATGCTTCAACCCCAGCTCGAGGCTTGCGATTTCGTTGTTCTTGCTGTCGGCCACCAGCCTAGTGTTGGCGTAACCGCCGTTGTTGCCGTCCTTCATGATGCGTGTAAAATCATCGATCGACGAAGAATACTGCATGGCCTTGCGGGCCCGGACGAATTCCGGAATAGCATTGGGATCGAAACCCGCAAAATAACCGATGGTCGTCTCGGTGATGGTGAGGCCGGCGCTGTTCACGCCAAAATCGTCGCCGCTGTGGATCAGCCCGGGCATCCCGTCCATCAGGATCCGATAGCCTTTCATGGGGACGATATCAAAGATGATGTTCCAGCGCGAGCCTTCCTTGTATTCAGTCCAGTTGTTGTGCGCGATAACGATCTTGCCGTCTTTGGTATAACTGCCCGTGGCCACGAACGCGCTGCAGTGTTCCGGCACCGGCCGCTTGGCGGAAGCGACTTTATGCGCCTGGTCATACCAACTCGTGTAATAGGGCGTCAGTTCGAGCCACGCGTTAAGCGCTACAACGTCCCAAAGATCCAGCGCCACGTTCTTGGCCTTCAGCCCTTCGACGATGCCCTTCAGTTCCTCGCGATATTGGGCCTCGATGTGCGGCCAGAGCACTTTTTCGGCGGCGGTTCGGAAAAACGCATAATCTTTCTTGGAATCGTGAGTCAGACCAAGGGCAACAACCTTCTGCGCATCCTCGATCTCGGCCGCCAGCAGGTAGCCATGCTGGAACCCGATCTCGGCGGGCGATCCTTCCAGATGAACGAAGATCCAACCGTTTTGATCCGGCCGGCGAAACGACTTCTTCAGCCGAGGATCGCTTTGAGCCTCGCGAGCCGGAGCCGCACTCAGTCCAAAGGCGGCTACAAGCAACAATGCAACTGTTCTGGCCATTATTTTCTGAGCATACCATTCATCAGCAGCAAGATTTTCGCGCAGTGCGCCAGATCTGCCGTTGCGCTAACATTCCGTTATGGCAAAAGGCAAACGTGAGCTGGTTCAGGTGCGCTGCCCCTGTTGCGAAGCGACTCTTCAGATCGATCCCGACCTGAAGGCGGTCATCAGCTATGAGGAGCATAAGAAGCCGCCAGTGATCGAGGATATTAGCGCCGCAGTCCAAAAACTCAAGGGCGAAGAGGCCCGGCGGGCCCAGGCGTTCGATAAGTCCTTTGAGGACCACAAGAGCCATCACAAGGTGCTGGAGCGCAAGTTCGACGAGTTGCTCAAACAGGCCAAAGAGAATCCCGATGCACCGAAGCCAAAAAGACCTTTCGATTTCGACTAAGCCCAGCGGACTGGGCCGCCAAGTTAGGCGGTACTAAGAGACCCTTAAGCCCCATATAGAGTAAGGACCCTATCGACTGTAGTCCCTCGACGGTCGAAAATTAAGTATCGTCAGAGGTGACATGTGAGAAAAAGGTTGTTGGTTTCGTTCGTCTTCGGCGCGCTGGGCCTGGCTACCGCGCTTCCTCTTGGTGACCGAATCGGGCTCACCACAATTCAAGCAATGATTGCCTTCTGCGCGGCCGGCCTGTTTGTCGGCTACGTTCTTACTATCTTCCTCGACGTCTTCACCACTACCACTACTACGGAACCAGAAAACTAGATTCCGGTCGCAGTCCCAAACTAGTTAATCCGCATCAGCACTCGCCCGTAGGCTGCTAAAATCAGTCTTTATGAATGACTTAGTGCTGATCAGCAGAGACGGCGACGTCGGTATCCTAACTGTAAATAATCCCCCGGTGAACGCTTTGAGCCCGGGAGTGCCGCAGGGAATTGCCAGCGGAGTAGAGCAGTTCGAACAAGACGATGCCGTGAAGGCGATCGTGCTTATTGGCTCCGGCCGGACCTTTATCGCCGGAGCGGATATTCGCGAGTTTGGGAAAATGACTGCCAGCAGCGAGGGCCGGCGTGGACCGGGCTTCAACGCCATCCTGGACCGCATTGAGAAATCTTCTAAGCCCGTAGTCGCCGCCATCCACGGCACGGCGCTCGGGGGCGGCCTTGAAACCGCCATGGCCTGCCATTATCGCGTGGCTATTCCGACAGCGTTGGTTGGGCAGCCCGAAGTCAAACTCGGGATCATTCCTGGCGCGGCTGGAACGCAACGGTTGCCGCGGCTCGCGGGGGTAGCCAGAGCAGTCGAGATGTGCGCCGGCGGCGATCCGATCAGCGCCACCGACGCTCACCAGGCCGGCATCGTCGATCAGATTATCGAAGGCGATCTCTTGCCAGGCGCCGTCGCTTTCGCTCGCACCAAGATCGGCGCGCTGCCGCGTCGTACGCGCGATCTCAACAGCAAGCTGGGGAATGAACAGACCAATGCTCCGATTATCGCCGCGGCCCGCGATGCGACGCGCAAAAAGCAGCGCAATCTGATCGCTCCACTGGCCGCCATCGATGCCGTCGAGGCCGCCACCAAGCTGCCCTTTGATGAAGGCGTGAAGCGCGAAGCTGAGCTGTTCCAGCAATGCCTTTTTTCAGATCAATCGAAGGGGCTGATTCACGTTTTCTTTGGCGAACGCGAAGTGGCGAAGATTCCCGGTATTCCGAAGGACATCGCGCAGATTCCGGTCAACAAGGCCGCAGTTGTGGGCGCGGGCACCATGGGCGGCGGCATTGCGATGGTGTTCGCCAATGCCGGCATTCCGGTGTTGCTCAAGGAGACCGATCAGGGAGCGCTCGATCGCGGACTCGCGACCATCAAAAAGAACTATGCGAATTCCGTAAAGAAGGGCCGCTTCTCGCCGGAACAGATGGATCAGCGTATGGCTCGCATCACGCCGACGCTGACCTATGACGGCTTCGATGGCGTGGACATGGTGATAGAGGCGGTTTTCGAAGGAATGGCGCTGAAGAAGCAGATCTTCGGCGAGCTGGACAAGATCGTCAAACAGGGCGCGCTTCTTGCCTCCAACACCTCGACGCTAAACATCGACGAAATCGCCTCGGCAACCTCGCGTCCGCAATGGGTCATCGGAACGCACTTTTTCAGTCCCGCGAATGTCATGCGGCTGCTTGAGATCGTGCGCGGCAAGGCCACGTCCAAAGAGGTGATTGCGACATGCATGGCGCTTTCGAAGAAGCTGGGCAAGGTGGGCGTGCTGGTCGGCAATTGCCGTGGGTTCGTAGGCAATCGAATGTTCCATCCTTATCGGCGCGAGGCCCAGTTCCTGGTGGAAGAGGGCGCGACCGTGGAAGCGGTGGATCAAGCGCTCTACAATTTCGGCATGGCCATGGGGCCGCTCGCCACGGGCGACCTGGCGGGCCTCGACGTCGGCTGGCGCATCCGAAAAGAGTTCGGCGACATTCGCGACACCAGCACTCGCCAGCCGCTGCTGGAAGATCGTCTCTGCGAGAAAGGAATGTACGGGCAAAAGACAGGAGCCGGCTGGTATAAATACGATGCCGACCGCAAGCCGATGCACAACGCGGAAATCGACGACCTGATCGCGCAGGCGCGCAAGGATGCCGCTATAACGCCGCGCACTGTTTCTGAGGATGAGATCGTCGACCGCATTATCTACGCGCTGGTGAACGAAGGCGCGCGGATTCTGGAGGAAGGCTACGCGCTACGTGCCGTCGACATCGACATCATCTATATCAATGGCTACGGATTCCCGGCCTATCGTGGCGGGCCGATGTGGTACGCCGATACGGTCGGGTTGAAGAAAGTTTATGCGCGGATTCAGCAATTCGAGAAGCAGCATGGCAACCTGTGGGCGCCGGCGCCGTTGCTGAAGCAGCTTGCCGAAGAAGGCAGGACCTTCGCCGATTTTGATAAGCGCGTTGGTGAAACCGCGGCGAGCGCCGCCGAGTCCAGGAGCTAAGCCAATGAGAGAAGCCGTTGTCGTCGCCAGTTCTCGAACCGCGCTCGCGAAATCGTATCGCGGATCGTTCAACATGACACGCCCCGACGATCTGGCCGCGCACTGCATCCAGGATGTTCTGCGGAAAACTCCAGCGCTCGATCCGGCCGAGATCGGCGACGTTATCCTCGGCTGCGCTCAACCGCACGGCATGCAAGGCACCAATGTCGCTCGTGTCGCTTCGCTCATCGCGGGATTGCCTCCGAGCGTCGCGGCTACCACGGTGAACCGTTTCTGCTCCTCCGGCCTGCAAGCGATCGCGATGGCCGCGCATCAAATCGTACAGGAAGGCGTGGACGCGGCGATCGGTGGCGGCACCGAGAGCATCTCCTTGACCGAGCGCAGCACCAACCCCAATCCGTGGATTCAAGAACACTATCCCGGGATCTACATGGTGATGGGCGAGACGGCCGAAGTGGTAGCCAAGCGCTACAAGATCAGCCGGCAGGCGCAAGACGAGTATTCACTGCTCAGCCAGCAGCGCACGGCTCGTGGGCAGACTGAAGGATTTTTCGAGGGTGAGATCGCCCCCATGAAAGTCACGCGCGCGATCCTCGATAAGAAAACCGGCCAGGTAGCGGGCACCGAAGAAGTCTGCGCCAACAAAGATGAATGCAATCGTCCGGATACCACGCTCGAAGGCTTGTCGGCTTTGAAACCTCATTTTGATCCAAATAGCGGGCAAGGCAGCGTAACCGCCGGCAACGCGTCACAACTCTCGGATGGTGCTTCGGCTACGTTGCTGATGTCGCGCGAACGGGCCGATGCGCTCGGCATTCCCTATAAGTTGATTTTCCGTGGCTTCGCGGTCGCCGGCTGCGAGCCTGACGAGATGGGCATCGGACCGGTGTTTGCGGTTCCGAAACTTCTGAATCGCAACGGGCTGAAGGTCGGCGACATCGATCTTTGGGAATTGAACGAAGCCTTTGCGGTGCAGGTCATCTATTGCCGGGACCGTCTGGGCCTCGATCCCGATAAACTGAACGTCAACGGCGGATCTATCTCGATCGGCCATCCCTTCGGCATGACTGGATCACGTATGGTCGGCACCATCGCCAACGAAATGGCGCGCCGCAAAGCCAAGCTCGGCGTGGTGACAATGTGTATCGGCGGTGGCCAGGGCGCAGCGGGACTATTCGAGCGCGCGAATTAGCTCAAACTTATTCGATCGGCCGACGTCCATTCCTAAAATGCACCGCTATCTAATCCTGGCACTCGCCGTCGCTCTGCTGACCGGATTCCAGAAGTCTCCCGACGGCGAATGGCCGGCATATGGACGAGATCCAGGCGGCCAGCGCTTCTCGCCTCTGTCCATGATCAATCGCGAGAATGTTCAGTCGTTGAAGATTGCGTGGACATTTCGCTCCGGCGATACATATCAACCGAAATTCGGAAGGCCGACCGCCTTCGAAGCCACGCCGCTCTATGTCGACGGCGTTCTTTATATCGGCACGCCGCTCGGCCGCGTAATCGCGCTCGACCCAGTGAGCGGGCATGAAATTTGGTCCTACGACGGCAAGGTTCCTAAAGACAAGGGCTACGGCGACTATGCGAATCGTGGCGTGTCGTACTGGAAACCGGCGTCGGGCAAGCCGCGCGTGTTCATAGCAACCGTCGATGCACGCCT
>DATHOT010000145.1:0-17409 GCA_035484655.1 Bryobacteraceae bacterium
GCCAAAATCGTACGGCGCCAGGTAATTGGTGACATTGGAGGGAGCGCTGCTATAGCTAGCGGCTGAGCCGTGGTATGCCAATGCGCGGGAAAGCACATAGCTGGTATTCAGGCTGAAACGCTTGCTTAGACGGCGGCGGTAAGCGATATCGAGCCCGTCATAACGCGAGCGGCCAACCGACAACGAATCGGTAATGTTACCCAAAACCGGAAGCCCGGCCGCCGTAAACGCAGCGCTATAAACGCGAGGCGAACCAGGCAGGCTCGGCAGTTTGTAGTTAATGTTGACGTTCTTGTTCTCGCGCAGGCTAAGCACGTGGACATAATCCACTTCAATCACGTTGGCGTCGTTGAACAACCAGCTATACCCAATATTCTCCTGTTCGGTATAGGGATTGTGATAGTTCGGATCCATGATGCGCCCCGTATTTGCCGCCGCAAGTTGCGTCGGTGGCGGTGGAATCGCCGGGATCGGATCGATGCCATATTGCCACTGGGATAAAAGCTTGTTGGTTCCCGGCACGGGATCCGCACCGGTGCTCGGTGCCACGCCGGCCTTGGGAGCGGACGGGTTCTGCAGAGCGAGGACGCTTGTGAACAGCGTTGGATTGGCGGACTGGATCATGAACAACGGGATATTTTCGAAGATCTGTCCGTAGTACAGGCCGAAACCGCCGCGAAGGATATGCTTACCGGTGCCAGTAAGATCGTAAGCAAACCCAACTCGCGGGCTGAAATCCTTCGTGTCGTCGTTAGGGATTCCCGCATACGGGCTTCCCACGGCCTTCAGTGCGAGATAGCCCCTTGCCAGCGGTTGCGCTGAAGCTCCGTCCAGATTGAAATCGCGGTCGTAACGAAGTCCGAGGTTAATCGTCAGTCTGCGGGTGACCTTCCAGTCGTCCTGGAAGTAGACGCCGAACATCTTCGTGCTGAGAAGGAAGTAGGGATTACCGGCTGTTTCAGTCATCAACTGCACCGCGCCCGGCGTCTGGAATCCCAGCGGGTAATCGGCCTTGTCGCTCAGGATCTTGCTCGGATCGTCGAAAAACGTGAGAGTTGGCGTCGGGTTATTCTCGAAGAACCCACCCAGCGTAGGCTCGTACAAGTAGTCAAAGCCCACCTTGAAATTGTGCCGGCCCTTGGTAATCGACAAGTCGTCTTTGAACTGCCATTTCTTCTGGAACGATTGCTGCGGCACATTAACGTTTGTTCCGAAGGTTTCTCCTCCGCCAAACGTGATGTCATTGGCTCGGATCTTGGA
This sequence comes from Bryobacteraceae bacterium, assembly GCA_035484655.1. Lineage (GTDB taxonomy): Bacteria > Acidobacteriota > Terriglobia > Bryobacterales > Bryobacteraceae > Palsa-89. The sequence goes on from DATHOT010000145.1 coordinate 1,261, forward strand.
GTCGATCAGGTTGTTCCAATATTGATAGCCGACTGTGGCCGAATTCACGATATTCGGCGTGATCACGCTACTGAGATTCGCGCTAGCAAGGATGAGTTGGTTGGTAGTGAAATTCCCGCCGGTCAGATCGCTCAACGAAGTGGACTGGTCGTTTAGGCCGTTATTGTGCTGGTTGTTGTATGCCACCGACAAATTGTTCTTATCGTTAAAGCGGTGGTCTAAACGGCCGCTGTAGCGCCAATCGAAATAAGGGGTTGGAATCGCGACTGCGGGATCCGCCGCGAATCCATTCGCCTTCGCTAATACCAGTTCGTTGTAAGCCGTCGGATTGACGGCAATGCTGGTGGCTTCCCGCTCCCGTTCCAGTGCGAAAAAGACGAAGTCTTTGTCTTTACGAATTGGCGCGCCAATCGATCCGCCGAATTGTTGGCGGCCATAGTCCGGCTTGGGACTCCCGCCCTTCTCAGAGAAGTAATCGTTGGCATTCATCGCCTGATTCCGATCGAACAAATAGAGCGAACCGTGCAGCTGATTGGTTCCGCTCTTGGTGATCGCAGTGATCAGCGCGCCTTCGCTCCGCCCATTCGCGGCCGAGAAACGCTGCGTGCTGATCTGGAACTCCTGAACGGCTTCCAGTGGGAGCTGCATCACAGGTCCGCCTACCGTGTTGTCTTTGTCATCGATGCCATTCACCGTTACGTTGACATTGCGGCCGCCGGATCCATCCACCGCAAACACACCAATGCGATTCTTGGTTGGATCGTAAGAGTTGACAGGCCGAGCGCCGGGCGCCAGGTACGCCAGATTCACGAAGTCGCGGCCGTTTAACGGCAGGTCCTCGATTTCCTGGGTCGTAATCGGCAAGCTCACGTCTGTTCTTGTTGTGTCTACTAGGGGAGCGCCACCCGATTCCACCGTAATGGTTTGAGCTTGCGCACTCGGCGAAAGGCTTATGTCCAGGGTCGTCGTTTGGCTTACCGATACGCCCACATTTTCGTATGTGGCGGTCGCGAAACCTGGCAGTGTCACGCTAACTTGATAGGTCCCGGCAGGCAATAGCTCAAACCGGTATTGGCCGGCTGAATTGCTCTTCTCCTGGCGGGCCAAGCCGGTATTGCGGCTGGAAAGCTTCACGTCCGCGTTCGGGACCACGGCGCCCGATTTGTCGGCGACCGTCCCTTCGATCGTTCCGGTTGCGTTGACTTGCCCGTACAGGGAAAACCCGCACAACAGAACGCCAATGATTGACGAAATCCACCTCTGTACCATTATTTTTCCCCTTTGTTGAATGGACCAATACCTGCCCCAATAGCAGCTTGGTTAACAACTAGCTAAAACGGTTTAAGCTATCCTACCACAAAATTAGCGTTGATGTTAAGGAAAAAACGAGGCTAAATGTTGATTCCAACACGCCAAAGCAGATAGCCCACTGCCTGGCGATAGTACTGCCACTTCTCCTGCCAGCCACCCGGAGGGACCGACGGCCGCGGCGATCCGTATACCATCATCCCGCTCGACTCCAGCATCCTCTTGACCCGAAAGATGTGATAGCCGTCGCTCACCACGATGGCGGATTTCAGATTCATGCGGCGCATGATTTCGACCACCGCCGCAACGCTCTGGGCAGTGGACTCGCCCTCCCGCTCCACTACGATCGCTTCCGGCGGGACACCGTGCTCGGCTAGATAGGAACGCCCTACTGAGCCCTCTGTGAACACCGGATCTCCGCCCGCTCCGCCAGTGGTGATGACGCGGGGGGCCATACCTTGCAGATACAGGAATAGCGCATGATTGAGACGCGCTTCCAGCACCGGCGAGGGCTTCCCGCGATACTCGGCCGCGCCCAGTACAATGATGGCGTCGGCCCGGCGAGCCTCGTCAACAGTGGATTGGCTTTGGATGGCGGCAGCCACCTGGGTGACCTTTACCGCCGTAGCCGTCACCGCTAGCAGTAGCGCGATGGCAACAATCCATTTCATGATAGATTTGGCAGGCGACCGAGACCGGTCTTCACACTCTACTTTATGCCAACACTAACGAGTCCGCGAAACCCGCTACTGAAGGAGGTCCGGAAAGCGATCCTGCGGGGCGGCACCACCGACGACGGATTCTCTATAGCTGAAAGCTTCCATTTGCTGGAAGAAGCGCTGCGCAGCGATTGCGAGATTTCAACGATCTTCGCGGCTGAATCGGTCCGCACCGCGGTCGAAAGCCACGTGCGCGGCTTGAAGAAGATCCGCGTGGTCGTTCTGCCGGATGACCTTTTTCAAAGCGTGTCGTCCACCGAGGCGAGCCAGGGCGTGATGGCGCTGGTACGTCCGCCGCGCTGGACGGTCGAACAATTGTTCCGGGGCGAATCGTTGGCGGTGATCCTGGACGGCTTGCAGGATCCGGGCAATGCCGGCGCTATCCTACGTGCCGCCGAGGCATTCGGCGCTACCGGCGTGGCGTTTCTCAAGGGCACTGTTAGCCCGTACAATCCAAAATGTCTGCGGGCTTCGGCCGGTTCTGTCTTTCGCGTGCCGCTGGTCGCCGCCATGGACTCGCAGTTGCTGCTGGCCGCTATAGAACAACGTAAGTTGGACATGTTCGCTCTGATGCCGACGGGAACACTCGAACTGGGCGAGTGCAACCTCGGCCGGAAGTGCGCGGTCATAGTCGGCAGCGAAGGGCGCGGCGTGAGCGAACGGTTGCGCGCCAAAGCGATCGATGTTCGCATTCCAACCGTCGGCGTGGAATCGCTCAATGCAGCTTTAGCCGCCGGGATCGCCCTCTACGCCGCGAGAAAACAACGGATGTCTGCATCGTGAGCCTCTTTGAACCAGACCCGTTGTCGAGCGCCCCGGAGGATGCCAAGCGGCCCCTGGCCGAGCGCATGCGTCCCGCCACGCTCGAAGATTTCGTCGGGCAGCAGCACATTCTCGCGCCGGGCAAACCGCTGCGCAGGCAGATCGAGCGCGATCAGCTCACGTCCATCATTCTCTGGGGACCGCCGGGCGTCGGCAAAACCACCCTGGCGAGAATTATCGCGCGCCTCACTCATTGCGATTTCATTCCCTTCAGCGCCGTGCTCAGCGGCATCAAGGAGATCAAGGCCGTGATGGCCGACGCCGAGCGCAACCGCCGGCTGGGACGCCGCACGCTGATCTTCATCGACGAGATCCACCGCTTCAACAAAGCCCAGCAGGATGCTTTTCTTCCCTACGTGGAGCGCGGCGACATTATCCTGATCGGCGCGACCACCGAAAATCCATCCTGCGAGGTGATCTCGGCGCTGCTCTCGCGGACCAAGGTCTACATGCTGAAGCCGCTCGCCGAGGACGAGATCGTCGGGCTGCTGGGCCGCGCGTTACCGGCGGTCGGAGTGGAGGCGCCGGCCGATTTGCTTCGCCAGATTGCGATCTATGCCAATGGGGACGCGCGTACCGCTTACAACATCCTGGAGCTTTCAGCCGCCGCGTCCAAAGATGGCAAGCTAACCCCCGAGGCTGTGGAGGACTCCATCCAACGGAAGATGCTGCTGTACGACAAAGCCGGCGAAGAGCATTACAACGTCATCTCGGCGCTGCATAAATCCGTGCGGTCGAGCGATGTCGACGCCGCGCTTTACTGGCTCGGCAGGATGCTCGAAGCGGGCGAGGATCGCATGTATATCGCGCGCCGCCTGGTCCGTATGGCCATCGAAGATATCGGGCTGGCAGATCCGCGGGCCCTGGAGCAGACCATTGCGGCTCAGCAAGCGGTCCATTTCCTGGGAATTCCGGAAGGCGACCTGGCCCTGGGGCAGGCGACCATCTATCTGGCCTCGGCGCCCAAATCCGACGCCTCCTACCAGGCCCTTAACCGCGTCATGGAGGCAGTAGAGAATCATCGCGCCGAACCGGTCCCGTTCCATCTGCGAAACGCTCCGACCGGGTTCATGAAAAGCTGGGGTTACGGCGCCGGCTACCAGCATGCCCATCAGTTCGAGGATGCCCTGACCGATATGGAATGCCTGCCCGAATCCCTGGCCGGTACGCGATTCTACGAGCCCACCAATCGGGGCGCGGAGCAGAAGATAGCCGAGCGCCTGGAAGCCATCCGGGCTCGCAAGAAACCAGCGAAGTAACCCCCCTCGCCTGGCAACAACGTACTACCCGTTGGCCCGTCTGGTACCACCCCAAATTAGGAAGACTCTGCTATTGTCGCCTTCCGGCCGCTACGGCAATCTGGGTGTGCAAGCGAGACTAAGTGAAACTAAACACCTACGGGAGCACGTTGTGAGACTCGAAAAAGACGAAAACGATCGGCGCGGCGCGGACCGGTTCCCCATCGAGCGGGAAGTCCGCTTTAAGATTTTTAACCGCAAGAGTACGGACGACGTGGGTGTCGGCAAGACGCTCAACATGAGCAGCAACGGGGTCCTGTTTACCACCGATCGGCACCTATTGCCGGGAAAACGGCTGGAAATTTCTATCAATTGGCCGGCACAACTCAACGCTACTGTCGCTCTGAAGCTGGTTGCCCGGGGCCGTATTGTCCGCAGCGAAGAAGGAGTGGCCGCGATCGAGATCCATCAATACGAATTCCGGACGTCGTCCACCGCCACCAGCAACGGACCCACGTTGGTCCAGTAGCTCGTCGGTGCGCAGGGCGTGGGAGCGGGACGGGGCGTCCCGCGCTGACCAGGGGTCCGCCCCACCGGTTCTTTAGACAGTCTGCCCTTTGTACAGTTCTTCGGGAGCTGCCCGGCGCCGGCGTCCACTTAACAAATAGATGGCGGCGCGCAACTCAATCAGAGGATCGGCTGAAGGATCGATCCCTTCGACCCGCGGAATGGGATCAAAGATGATCTGCTTCTGTTCATGGGCGTTGTCGGCCACCGGCTCGGTTAGATTAATCATTCCGAGATCCAACTGAGTCCGTTCCTCGGGCCAGTGAACAGTGGCATCGTCGACAGTATCTCCGTCATTGGCCAGCTGAGCCAAAATGCGAAACGCAATCGGCCCCTTGGCAATTCTTTCCGCCAGTTCATCGAACAGGAAGTTTGGACTCTTGGCAGCGGCAACGGCATCGGGCAGATGATCGCTGCCGGCCACCGGAACAATCCGGTAGCGTCCATAGCGGCTGACGCCGGCCTGGTTGGTGAAGCGCATGGCTGTGATGCCGAAGTACGATTCCCGGGCAAAGCTGGACGGCGCTGGCTTCGGCGTCTGCACGAAAGCGAGCGCCTTGGGATGACTACCGAGGAATGCCTCAATCGGAGAAGGCGAGGGCTTGGATGGATCGCTGGCAGCGAGTGCGCGTAAGAATTCCAAAAACTCCTGGCCTGTTCTGGTGGGAAATCCATCGGTCGAATGACTGACAATATCGGTGTGAACGCGCTCGGCGAGGTGGAAGCGAATCGCCAGTCCGCGCGGACTTGCATTGGGGTCGTTATCGGGTATCAGGGGAACGCCGGTAGTGTTTGAGAAACGTACGGTTACCGGTGTAGATGCTCGATTCATGTGAGGCGCACGAGTGAGGGAAGCTGCGCCCGGCGAAGGTGTAAACTGTCCCGACAGCATCGTCCCTTTGGCATGTGCCGGGCGGAAGCCGGGGTTCAGCCCGAAAATAGTGTCCAACTGTTGAAGTAAATCCTGGCTTAACGCGAGGAGTTTCTGGTCGGTGGGAAGTGGCAAGGTCGAGTACCTCCTGAAAGTTAGTCTACTCCTCAAGAATGTGGCTCAAAGGCATAATTGTAATGTGCGTTCCTTCCCCATCCTTCTTGCCTTCACTTTCTGGACCTGCCACGCCGCCGATTCTCAAAAACCGCCTACGCTGGCCGAAGCTCGGGCCTTTATGGATCGAGCCGAAGCCAGGCTGCTCGATCTGACGATCCAGGATTCGCGTGCCGATTGGGTAAAGTCCACCGATATCACCTACGACACCGAGATTCTCGCGGCCAAGGCTGACGAACAGGAGATCTCGGCCACCATGCAGCTCGCCAAGGAGTCGACACGCTTCAGCAATCTGAAGATGCCCGACGCCCTGGCCCGCGAGTTCAAGCTGCTACGGCTTTCGCTTACGCTGGCCGCCCCATCCGATCCGAAGGAGTCGCAGCAGCTCACCGAAACGGCTTCGCAAATGGAGGGCATGTACGGCCGGGGCAAATATTGTCCGACGCCCAACAAGTGCATGGACCTGGAAGACCTGAGCCGGATTCTGCGCACCAGCACCGATCCCAAGGAACTACTCGACGCCTGGCGGGGCTGGCACTCCATCGCGCCGCCCATCCGTCCACTGTTTCAAAAATACGTCGAGCTGGGTAACAAGGGGGCCCGGGAACTGGGATTCGCCGACATGGGGGCGATGTGGCGCTCCAAATATGACATGCCGCCCGACGCCTTCACCGCCGAGGTGGATCGTCTGTGGGATCAGGTGCGGCCGCTGTACCTTTCGCTGCATGCCTACGTTCGCGCCAAGCTCCGGGAAAAGTATGGCAATATCGTTCCAGCCAATGGTCCCATTCCGGCGCATCTACTGGGGAACATGTGGGCGCAGGAGTGGGAAGACATTTATCCTTTGGTGGCTCCTAAGAATGCCGATCCGGGCTACGATCTGACGGCTATTCTGAAATCCAAGAATACGCAGCCACTCGACATGGTTCGATACGGGGAGCGGTTCTTCACGTCGCTCGGTTTCGCTCCGTTGCCAAAGACCTTCTGGGAGCGGTCGCTATTTGTGAAGCCGCGCGATCGCGACGTGGTCTGCCACGCCAGCGCCTGGGATATCGACACCGTGGATGATCTCCGCATCAAGTTGTGCATCGAGATCAATGCGGATGACTTCAGCACCATCCATCACGAGCTGGGCCACAATTTTTATCAGCGCGCCTATGACCGCCAGCCGCTCCTGTTCCGCGACGGCGCCAATGACGGTTTCCATGAAGCTATCGGCGATACCATCGCGCTGTCGGTCACGCCCGAGTATCTGAAAAAGATCGGGTTGCTTTCCACGGTGCCCGATAGCTCCAAGGACCTCGGGCTACTCATGTACAAAGCTCTGGAGAAAATCGCGTTTCTGCCCTTCGGTCTGTTGATCGACAAATGGCGCTGGCAGGTGTTCTCGGGCGAAATCCCGCCCGATAAATACAACCAGACCTGGTGGGAGCTCCGGTTGAAGTACCAGGGCATCGCGCCGCCGGTTCCACGCACTGAAGCCGACTTCGATCCCGGAGCGAAATACCATGTTCCCGCCAATTTTCCATACGCGCGCTATTTTCTGGCCGACATCCTGCAATTCCAGTTTCATCGGTCGCTGGCGAAGATCGCGGGCTGCGGCGGTCCGCTGAATCGCTGCTCCATTTACGACAGCAAACCCGCCGGCGCCAAGTTAAACGGCATGCTCTCAATGGGCGTAAGCCAGCCTTGGCCCAACGCGCTGGCCGCCTTAACGGGACAGAACCAGATGGACGCCACGGCGATCCTCGATTATTTCGCGCCGCTGAAAAAGTGGCTGGATGAACAGAACAAGGGAAAACCGGTCGGCTGGTAGTTACACGAGCGAGCGATATAGCAGGCTCTTCCAGCGCTGGATGTCGATTTCCCAGCAGATGGTCGCGTTCGGGCCGCGATCGAGCAACGGCTGCCACACGGCTCGATTTCGTTCGTCGCCGGCGACCCCCAGCCGATCCACTACCGTCATCCCGCGTGTCAGTTCGCTGTCCGTTTCGATATCTACGAAATGCCGGCTGGCGTTGGTGCAGATCGATGGGTCGAGCGCAATGGCCATGGCGGTAGGGTCGGGCAGCGCGATCCCGACTTCGCCGGTCTGCCTACGGTTCGCCTCCATAGCGATCCGGTTGCAGTCGATGGTGAACCGCGCGAGTTCCGTTCCCAAGCCAAGTACATGTTCGATGTCGGGAGCGAGAAGATTCGCTTCGCCGCGGCACAAGTGCCAACCCACCAGCTCGATCGGCAGGCCTGAACGGAGCACCATTCGAGCGGCCTCAGGATCTACCCAGATGTTGAACTCGGCCGCGGGCGTGACGTTGCCTTCGGTGCAGGGATTGCCGCCCATGACGACGCAGCGGCTGACTTTATGGACGATTTCCGGCGACCGCGCCAAGGCCAGCGCCAGGTTCGTCAACGGACCGAGCGTGATTACAACGATCCCTGGATGGGCGGCGATCACGTCAATAGTCGCGTCCACGGCGTGCTTGCTTTCGGCGGCGCGCTTCGGCGGCGGGTATCCTCGATCGCCCAGCCCATCGACGCCGTGGAACCATTGGGCATTGCGAGGCTCGCGCAGCAACGGCCGGGCGGCGCCGGCGAATACAGGAACGGACGAGCCGCACAATTCCGCCGTATACAACGCGTTGCGAGTCGCTTGATTGAGCGGGACATTGCCGGCGACTATGGTGATCGCAGCCACCTTCACATCGGGCGCGCGGAGGGCCATGATGAGCGCCACGGCGTCGTCAGAAGCGGTGTCGGTATCGATCAAGAACGTACGCGGCATTACTTCCATGGTAGGGCCTCAAGGCCAATTGGTCGGCGCTACGATAGAGTGGTGACTACTACCACCACTAATCCTCTCAGCTACCTAACCGAGCAGCTCGAGGCCTGGCAAAAAACAGGTACCTACCAGCGCCTGCGGGTGCTCGAATCCGCTTGCGAACCTGTCTCCCGCTTCGACGGCCGCGAGGTAATCAATCTAGCCAGCAACAACTATCTCGGCCTCGCCAATCACCCCAAACTTGTCGAGGCTACGGTGGAGGCTACCAAGAAGTTCGGCGCGGGCTCCGGCGCGGTTCGGACCATCTCCGGCACCATGAGCATTCATATGGAACTGGAGCAGCACATAGCGAAGTTCAAGCACACCGAGGCCTGTGTTGTCTTCCAATCCGGATTCGCGGCCAATGCCGGAACCGTCGCCGCTGTTCTCACGCCGGAAGATCACATTATCTCCGATGCCTTGAATCATGCCAGCATCATCGACGGGTGCAGATTATCGAAAGCCAAGATCCACGTTTTTCCGCACAAGGACAGCGTCGCTGCTTCCAAGATTCTCGAGGATTTGGTGGGCGCGCCCGGACGCAAGCTGCTGATCACCGATGGCGTCTTTTCGATGGACGGCGACATCGCTCCTCTGCCGGCCCTGGTGGCTACTGCCGAAAAGAATGGCGCCATCATGATGATCGACGACGCCCATTCCTCCGGCGTGCTCGGACGCAAAGGACGCGGAACAGTGGATCATTTCAGCCTGCAAGGCCACGTCGATATCCAGGTCGGCACGCTATCGAAGGCCATCGGCGTTCTGGGCGGCTATGTTTGCGGCACCAAGGATCTGATCGAGTTCCTATATCACCGCGCCCGGCCGTTTCTTTTTTCCACTGCGCATCCTCCGGGAGTCGCCGCCGCCTGTCTCGCTGCGTTCAAGATTCTGGACGAGGAGCCCCAGCGGATCGAAAGGCTTTGGGACAACACGCTGTACTTCAAGGCCAACCTGAAGACTGCGGGCTTCGACACAGGCGCGAGCGAAACGCCCATCACGCCCATCATGGTCGGTGAAGCGAAAATGGCCCACGCGTTCTCGGCGGAGCTCTTCAAACATGGCCTCTATGCCACCGGGATCGGCTATCCGACCGTGCCCGAAGGCAAGGCACGCATTCGCACCATCGTTACCGCGACCCACACTCGCGAAATGCTCGACCGCGCGGCCGAGATTCTGGCGCGAGTTGCCAAGAAGATGGGCATTCTCAAGGTTTGAGGGCTTTCACATCCCGACGGTGGTAGTCTCTTCTTTATGACCCCTTCAGCCGAAAAGACCTCCGTCCGCCCAGTCCAGATCGCCAACCGGCGGGAGCGATTCCGCAGTGGCCGGACCGCTCAGTTCACCGAATCGGTGATCCGTGAGATGACTCGTCTGGCCATGGAATCGAATGCCGTGAATCTGGCACAAGGCTTCCCCGACTTCAGCGCCAACGAAGACCTCAAGCGAGCTGCGATGGCGGCCATCGACGCCGATTTTAACCAATACCCAATCACCTGGGGCGCCAAACCCCTTCGGGATGCCATCGCGGCGAAATACCGGAGGACGTACGGCCTGGATTACGATCCAGAGAGAGAAATTACGGTTTGCTGCGGGGCCACCGAAGGCATGATCGCTTCCATGCTGGCGGTTACGAATCCGGGCGACGAGATCATCGTATTCGAGCCATACTACGAAAATTACAGTCCAGATATACTTTTGGCGGGCGCCACCCGGAAATTGGTCACGCTCCGGCCTCCGAACTGGACTTTCGATCCCGACGAGCTACGGCGCGCCTTCTCGTCAAAGACGAAAGCAATCGTACTCAACTCTCCCAACAACCCGACTGGAAAAGTTTTCGCCAGGGAAGAATTGCAGGTAATCGCCGACCTTTGCCAGGAATTCGACGCTCTTGCAATTACCGACGAAATCTATGAACACATTTTGTACGATTCTGCATCTCACATCCCGATAGCGACATTAGAGGGAATGCGGGAACGCAGCGTTCTTGTAAACAGCATGAGCAAAACCTACTCAGTGACCGGATGGCGGGTAGGATGGGTGCTGGCGGCGCCGGATTTGACGGATTCAATCCGAAAAGTCCACGATTTCTTGACGGTCGGCGCGGCCACCCCACTCCAGCAAGCCGGCGTCATGGCACTGAATATGCCCGAAACCTATTACACTAAACTGGCCTCCGATTATAAGAGCCGGCGCGATCTTCTTTTAGGGCTGTTAGACCAGGCTGGATTCCAATGCTTCCGGCCCGATGGGGCGTATTACATCATGACCGATATCCGAAAGTTCGGTTTTCCGGACGACTACACGTTCGTCCGGCACATGATCGAACATTGCGGAGTGGCGGCCGTCCCCGGGTCAAGTTTTTTTGCGGATTCTAACCAAGGTGCAACATTAATTCGCTTTTGTTTTTGCAAGAAGTATGAGACGCTAAAAGAGGCGGGTAACCGCCTTCGCGCACTCTAGTTACCCTGTAGGTAACACCTGCCAGGTAGCAAAAGAGCAGTTTTCCGGCATGTCCCCCGGCTGGAGGAACACTAATGCTGCGTAACTTTCTGTTGCCTGAGAGCATCGCCCGAGCCGATGGCACGGGACCGGAGTTCGACCTCGGTCCGAATCGGGGTAAGTTACTCGTACTTACTCTCGGAATCACACGCATCATCGAACAAGAGAGCCTGGATGTGTCCATTTGGGGCTCTACCGATGGTGAAACCTGGAGTTTAAGACCTTTGGCGAAGTTCCCGCCGAAATTCTATTGCGGGATCTATTCGGTCTTGCTCAACCTCGCCGCTCAGCCCGATGTTCGGTTTGTGCGGATCGATTGGAAAATGAGCCGATGGAGCCGCGGCGAAGCTACGCCGATGTTCGGCTTCTATGTTTATGCGGAGGAGTCCGGCGCGCGGATCAGCACTGCAGTTGCATAACTAGGAGGTTGCTGAAAAGTCTTTCAAGAGCTCATATTGGCAGGTCGGGGACCTGCTCCACAACTTCAGGTCAATGACTTAGCTCTACGCGTGGCGCAGGTCTCCGACCTGCGAGAGACTTTTTCAGCAACCTCCCAGGGACTTGCCGAGGTTATTAAGCGAGTTACAGCCGATTGATCAAGCTGGCCACGTAACCCGCTCCAAATCCGTTATCGATATTTACGACCGTGACGTTGCTGGCGCAACTGTTCAGCATGCCGAGCAGCGCCGCTAAGCCGTGGAAACTTGCGCCATAACCCACGCTGGTTGGGACCGCAATCACCGGCACCGAAACCATTCCGCCGACCACGCTCGGGAGCGCCCCTTCCATACCCGCAGCCACCACCACTACGCGGGCTTGACTGAGCCGCTCGCTGCTGGCAATCAGTCGATGGATGCCGGCCACGCCGACGTCATAAATCGCTTCCACTTCGTTGCCCATTACCTCGGCAGTAACTTGGGCTTCCTCGGCGACGGGGATGTCGCTGGTGCCGGCGCAAACCACGGCTAACTTTCCCTTCCCTCGAATCGCGCGGTCGCGCCAGACTCGCACGGCGCCCGACAACGCAAAATACTCGGCGTCGGGAAAGCTGTGTTTCAACCGCGCGGCGATCGATTCATCGGCGCGAGTGATCAGCAGGTTCGGCGATTTTTCAAGCAGCCGCGCGGCAATGATCGCTATTTGCTCCGGCGTCTTGCCCTTGCCAAAAATTACTTCTGTGAGGCCGTGCCTCAGAGCGCGATGATGATCCAGCTTGGCCCAGCCCAGGTCTTCGAATGGCAGGTGACGCATCCGCTCGACTGCGGCATCGACGTTGACGGCGCCCGTTCGCACTTCTTCCAGCAGCAGGCGCAGTTGGTCTTGATCCATTCAACTTGAGCGTAGCAGAGCGCTACCAATTAATCGTGTCGCCCGGCTTCAAACCGTACTTCTTCGCCATCCCTCCGCCTAACTGAAGAACATACTGCGCCACCTCATTGCCGCCGTAGTGCGGACACTGGCTGGCCTGCGTCTTGCAGGGCGGAGCATTCTCGACGATCTCGACCACGTTGTGCTTCGGGTCCATCCAAATCATGTCCAGCGGGATGAGAGTCTGATACATCCAATAGCCGTACTTGCCGGGGATGCGATGCCCGTACAGCATCCCGTGATCGGGCGCGATGGAGCTGCGAAACTGCATGCCGCGCAGTGCCAGCGCCGTGTCGAAAATGAACTCGGTTTTGATGACTTGGCCGCCTGGAAGGGTGATGTCGGTGGTATAGAAATCCGCCTCGGTTGTCGGCTTGTCGCAGCTTGCCAGCAGAATCAAGATCAGTGGAGCAATCGCACGCATGAATTAGAATGGTAGCGAAAATGAGATTCTGGAACCGGCTGCGGCTGACGCTCGAAATGATCAAGTTCGAGCATTCGGTGTTTGCACTGCCGTTCGCGCTCACCGGGGCGTTGCTGGCATTCCGTGAAAAGCACTTGACGGGCCGCGTATTCGCGGGCAAGCTGTTGTGGATCGTGGTCGCGATGGTGGGTGCGCGGTCGGCCGCCATGGCTTTCAACCGCATTCTAGATGCCGACATTGATGCCCGGAATCCAAGGACCCGCGCGCGACACCTCCCGGCCGGAATCCTCAGCACCGGGTTTGCCTGGGGATTCGTGACTGTTGCGGTGCTCGTATTTTTGCTGGCAGCGCGGGCGCTGAACCCGCTTTGTCTCAAGCTGGCGCCCCTGGCGCTCGCCGTGCTCTTCTTTTACTCCTTCACCAAGCGATTCACCACTTTCTCCCATTTGATTCTGGGTTTTTCGTTGGGGATTGCACCTGCGGCGGCCTGGATCGCGGTGGCCGGGTCGCTCGATCCGAGGATTCTGTGGCTCACAGCGGCGGTGACATTCTGGACCGCGGGCTTCGACATCATTTACTCGTGCCAGGATTATGAATTCGACCAGGAGGAGGGCCTGTTCAGCCTGCCGCGACGGTTCGGTATCAGCGGTGCTTTGTGGATCGCCCGCCTGTTTCATGTGACTATGATCGGGTGCCTGATCGCGCTGGCCGTTACCTTCCAGTTGGGCTGGTTGAGCTTGGCGGGCATAGCCGCGATCATCCTGCTGTTGGCTTACGAGCATAGCCTGGTAAAAGCCGATGATCTGTCCCGGGTGAACGCGGCCTTCTTCACGGTGAACGGCTACGTCAGCGTGCTATTCTTTCTTTTTTGGGCAGCCGATATCTACTTTTTCGGCATGAGGGCCTGAGCTAGCATGCGGATCATTATCGAAGACCGGCGTTTGCAGCCAATTCTGGAGAAGGTGGAAGCCGGATGCCGCCTGGATTATCAGGACGGGCTGGCGCTTTACCGCACTACCGATATTCTGGCCTTGGGCTACATGGCCAACCTGGTCAGGGAACGCAAGCACGGCAACGTGACCTGGTTCAATGTGAATCGCCACATTAACCCGACCGATGTTTGCGTGGCCAGTTGCAAGCTATGCGCTTTCGGCAAGCGCGCCAAGGATCCGAAGGCGTACACCTGGTCGCTCGAAGAAGTCTGGCATCGCGCCGGTGAAGGCTGGACCGAGGCAGTCACCGAATTCCATATCGTCGGAGGCCTGCATCCGGAGCTCACGCTGGATTGGTATTGCGAGATGTTGCGCGGCCTAAAGCAGCGCTTTCCGGATGTGCACCTGAAGGCCTTCACCATGGTGGAGGTCGCGTATCTCGCGCAGCGCACCAAGATCCCGATCCGCGAGACCTTGCAGCGCTTGATGGATGCCGGTGTGGATTCCCTTCCCGGCGGTGGCGCGGAGATTTTCCATGACCGCGTGCGGCGCATTATCTGCGATCACAAAATCGATGGCTCGCAATGGCTGGAGGTGGCGCGCGCCGCGCATAAGCTGGGGTTGAAATCCAACTGCACCATGCTTTACGGCCACATCGAGACTGAGGAAGATCGAGTCGACCATCTCATCAAGCTGCGCGATCTGCAGGATGATACGGGCGGGTTCCAGACTTTCATCCCGCTGGCGTTTCATCCCGCCAATACCGCGCTCGAGCATATCCAGACCACCACGGGATTTCTGGATTTGAAAATGATTGCGGTATCGCGCTTGATCCTCGATAACATCGATCACATCAAGGCCTACTGGATTATGATGACGCCCAGGATCGCGCAGATCGCCCAGCGATTTGGAGCCGACGACCTGGATGGCACAGTGGTGGAAGAGAAGATCTACCACGATGCCGGTGCGACCACCAGCCAGGGACTCCGGCGCAATGAACTATTGCGGCTGATTCGCGAAGCAGGCCGCGAACCGATGGAACGGGATACCCTGTACCGGCCGGTGACCAGGACCGAGACCGCGTTCACGGTGCTGGTTTAGACGAAAACCGCAGGCCGGAGACCTGCGCCACGGCCGGAGGCCAGCGCCACCCTAAATCCCGAGGATCTTTCGGACAGCGACGTAGAGATTCGACAACCGGTCCGCCGACGCCGGATCGCTACGCGCCAGTAGCGTAATCAACTCATCGCGTGGCGCGAGTAGCGGCCCGAGCGCGTCGCGCTGTTCACGGGTCAGCGCCGACTTATCGCCTTGGTCGATCTCTACACGCGCTTCCGTAAAGAACGCGCTCGCTTCTAACCGCGCCGGCTCATAGGCCGCGCGCCGTGCATCGATGGCAGCCGAGCCCAGGTCTTTGACGATTCGCGTCACGGTCAGCGCTTGTTCAGCTTTCTCACGCTGCGCGGTCTGGTCGCGAAGCTTCAGCCAGGTAGGAACAAATCCAACCAGATAAACTACAACCAGCGCAGCTAGAAATAGGATGCGGCGAGTGCCCGGAGCCATGCTCCATTGTAGGCGTTGCTAGTTGGAAGAATCCGGCCGGCGCTTCAGCGTGGGCCGCTCGTCTTCGTCGCTCTTGGGCGTCTTGCCGTTTTCATCCGCATCCACCGGACCGGTGCCCGATCCGGGAGTCCGGCGTAACTGCGGTTTGTTGACATCCTTGTCGTCGAGCTTGCGGCGGTTGTGCATCAAGGCCAAGCGGTTCTTCACGTCGTTGAATTCCGAAGTCGTGACCACGTACTCCGGCTTGGCAACCAGATAATTCTGGATGTTCTTCTGTGCCGCACGAATGCGGTCGTCCGTCATCGGATGCGTCGAAAATACCTTGGCCATCGTTCCCGGCTTGCGCTTCTCCAGCGTTTCGATCTTTTCAAAGAAGTCCACAAACGAAGTCGGATCGTAGCCGGCCTTGTACATATATTCCAGGCCGAGCATATCGGCTTCCGATTCGAAGCCGCGCGAGAATTTCAGGAACCCGACCGGAATCAGAATGCTGGCTGCCTCATAAATACCGTATCCGGTCCAGGTGCCGCCGGTCATGATCATCAGTGGAATCATGCTCAATTGCGCGATCTCTCCCCGAGTCGCCTGCCGGGTGCCATGCCGCGCGGCCACGTGCGCGATTTCATGGGCCATCACACCGGCTAATTCCGCCTCGTTGTCCGCCTTCAGGATCAGACCGGAGTTGACAAAAAAGAATCCGCCCGGCAAGGCGAAGGCATTCACGTCTTCGCTATCGATCACCTTGATGGTGAAAGGAACCTTGGCGTCGGAATTCCGCACCAGGTTCTGCCCGATCCGGTTCACGTACTCAGCGATCACCGGGTCATTGATGATCTTGGCCTGCCG
>DATHOT010000146.1:0-17813 GCA_035484655.1 Bryobacteraceae bacterium
CGACGTCAGCACATAACTCAGCGGCAGGCCGCTATCGCTGAGATCACAATGCAGCTTATAGCCCTTCCAGCGTTGCTTGCGACCCCGCTCATCGAAGCGGACACCCCAATCGCCGTGTTTGGGAAGATCGTCGAGCATCTCGGCTAGCTGCATTCCAGGCTGTCGATCGAGCCGTTTTTTCGCTGCCGGCGGCGACCCTTTGCGGGGTCGGCCCCGAGGGCGGCGCTGGACCGGTGGAGCGGCTTTGCGGCGGCAGCGCTCCCGCGCCGGCACAGCGGTGGCATCCCGGATCACATGTCCCACCAGACGGTCGCGATAGACTTCGGCAATCACACCGGCTTGTAGCTGTTCGACCCAGTCACTGCCGGACCACCCCGAGAACACCCGCGAGAACACGCTCTCGCTGGGCACTTGCTGGGAACTATTCCATCCGCATAACTGCCGCAACGCCGCATTGTGGCGGAGCTGTTCTAAAAGCTGCCGCGTGCTCACCAGATTCAGAAAGGACTTGGCCAGCAGGGCCCGGAAGATCGGCAAGCGATCGTGCGAGCGGCGGCCGCGCCGCTTCCTCGCGGGCGCCGCGATTCCCGCATCCCCTAATAGGGCCAAGGCTGCGGCCAGCAGACGATAATTTTCGCTTAATGGCCCCAGCTGCTCTTCCAGGACGGGAAATAAGTGCCGTTGGCAAAGCTGCCAGTATTGCCGAATCGGTTGATTTTCGCTACGCTGCATAAGGGGCTCCCAAAGGTTTTGGTTTGGTTTGGAAGCTCGATCATAGCCTGAGGCGGGCCTCTCTTCAAACATTTTCTTTATGAAATGTCGTTTGAAGATTAATTTTGCAAGTGGCTTAGTGCACTCAAACCCCAATTATCGCGATCCGAAATTATGGACCGTGCACTCAAATTCCGGCCGTGGGCAGGGCCCTGAATTTAGGACACCACACGGCGATCTAGCGTCGTAGCAAGGGCGCCATTCACCAAACTTCCAACACCTCTCTTTCCCCTGCTTTCAACAACTTCCTGAACCAGAAACCGCCGATACGATCCGCTCGCATGTTATCTACATCTTAGGGAGACAAAACCAAATGACCCCTGCATCGAACGGAAATCCCGCCCGCGCCGCCACCAATCGAGCAAACTCGGAACACTCCACCGGGCCCCGTACCACCGACGGCAAACAGCGCTCATCCCTGAACGCCTTGCGCCACGGCCTCACCGGCCACGTCGTTGTCCTGCCCACCGAAGACCAGGCCGCCTACCAACGCCATCTCCTGCGTTTCGTCGACCAGTTCCAGCCCAAAGGTACGCTCGAAGAGCAACTCGTCCAGTCTTTGGGCGACACCACCTGGCGCCTCAACCGCGTTCCGGCCACCGAGGCCACCTTCCTCACCCTCGGCGCCGAGGACCATCTCGACTCCATCCGGACCAATGAACCCAGAGCCGTTTCAGCCTTGGCCATGGCCAAAGCCCTCCACCATCAAAGCCGCGCCCTCGCCAACATCAGCATTTACGAGCAGCGCCTCGCCCGCCGATTCGACCGTGCGCTTAAGCAGCTCCGCGAGATCCAGGCCGAGCGCCGTGAACACGAACGGCGTCAAATGATCGACGCCGCCGAGATTCTCCAGATGCATGAAGACCGCGGCATCCCCTGCGATCCCGCTCAAGATGGGTTCGTTTTTTCGACCTCTGAAATCCAGACCTTCATCCAGCGTCGCGATTCGCGAAATCGGTATTTGAGTGCACTGTCCCTAATTTCGGAGGGCTTCCACGGGGTCTATGGACGACGCCCGGCGCGTGGGGACGAACGCCGCCAAACCGGATATCAGAACCAGAAGCAAAGTCACCCCCGCGAAGGCCAGGGGATCGTGCGAGCTGCCTTCGGCCCATTTAGCCAGAATGCTGCTTAACATCAGACTCAGCAGAACTCCGCATGCAAGCCCGACCAAGACGTTGCGTGCAGTGGAAGCGAACACCAGCCGTAGCACGTGCCATGGCGTGGCGCCCAGAGCCATGCGAATGCCAAATTCATTGGTGCGTTGGGCTACGCCATAGGAGACGACGCTGAACAATCCACTCGCGGCCAACGCCAGCGCCAGCAGGGAGAATGCACTGAACAAAGCTGCCACCAGACGCCCGTAGGCGTATTCTTCCTCGTTTTGGATCCATTGTTCCAGGTCACGAGTCTGGCCAAACACCTGCTGATCGGGATCGACGGCTTTTACTTCCGCACGGACACGATTCAGGACCGAAAGGGGCGCGGCATGAGTCCGGATCAGAATCTGCGTCCAGACACGCATTGAAACCGTGAACGGCACATAAACCGCCGGCTTGATGGGCTTGCGCAAACCGTCATCCCGCGCGTCGGCGACTACGCCGATGATCTGCAGCCAGCCATTACTGTCCGGTACGGCAGGGCTGAATGGGAGTTCGCCCTTGAGATCGGGCAGCCGCAGTTGCTTTCCCAAAGCGTCGCCATGCGGCCAATACTGCCGCGCGAGGGTCTGATTGACGACCGCCAGCCGCGCTCCGCGAACGATCTCAGTAGGGTCCCACAGGCGTCCTTGCAAGAGCGGGATCCGCAGAACCGAGAAATATTCGGAACTGACGAAGTTGGTGCGCAACTGTTCCTTCTGGCTGGTAGGACGGCCGAAGATCTCGAAATAGCTATCCATGCCGTTGGAGGGCGGCGTGGCGTTGGTGGAAATCCCGGCCGCCACCACATCCGGCATCGCCGCAACCCGGGCCAGGATTTGCTCGAAGTAGTTCGACCGGTCCTCCCAACTGACGTGCGCGTTCTGGTGCACCGGGATGCCGACCGACATTGTATTGTGTGGATCGTAGCCCAGCTGCGTATGGATCAGCCGCAGAAAGCCGTTGGTGGCGGCAGCGGCCGAGGTGAGCAGCAGTAGAGTCAAGGCAATCTGGCCGGCTACCAGCAAAGAGTGCGTGCGTTTGCTCCGCGCCCCGCTGGTAGTACGCCGCGAACCGGATTGCATGAGCTGAGCAACCTGTGGGCTCGAAAATTGAAAAGCCGGAGCCAGTCCCGAGAGTACGCCGGTGAGGATGGCGATGAGGACACAAAAACCCAGCACTGGAACGTTAATGCCGATTGCGGCTTCGTGCGGAAAAGAGTATTCCGGCAGCCAACGCATGAGGAGCGGGAGCAAGCGATAGGCCAGCAGGACGCCGCAGAGCGCGCCGAGAAGAGATAAGGCTAGCGCCTCCGTTAAGAGCTGGCGCTGAATCCTCCAACGGCTGGCGCCTATCGCGCTTCGAACCGCGAGTTCATGCTGCCGGGCGGTGCCTCGGGCCAGCAGCAGAATAGACACGTTGGCGCAACCGATCAACAAGAGCAGCGCAACGGCGCCGAACAGCAGGAACAGAGAAGGGCCCAGATGTTCGACGTACCGGTCGTTGTAGCCTCTGACGTGAACTCGAAACTTCTTAGGGAAATGGTTGGGAGTTTCTTTGGCGAACTGTTCGAGCAGCGGTTGCAATTCGGCGTTGGCGGCGGCCAGCGTAACTCCCGGCTTCAGTTTCACCAGCGGACCGTAAGTGATGCTCGCGTCATTAGTGATCTTTAGCGGAACATACACATCCGCGTCATCGAAAGTGAAGCGCGACGGCAAGACGCCCACGATCGTATAGTTCTGGTGGACCAGTTGAATGGTGCGTCCGATCACGGCTGGGTCGGCATTGTAATGCCGCTGCCAGAAAAGATAGCTGAGCAGGATAACCGGCTGCGGATCCTGGCCGTCGGGGGCGTCGGAAGGGAGCAAAGTGCGGCCCAGCAGAGCGGGAACACCGAAATAGCTGCCCGAGTTGGCGCTGAGTTGGACAGAAGGCACATCCTCAGGGAGATCTTCTCCGGTGGTGGTGAGATTCCACGTCCCCCAAGCGGCCGCGACGTTTTCGATGCACCGGACCTGCCCCAGCAGCTTGATCTGCGGGCCGGTAAGGCCGACAAACCGGTCGTTACCGCTCTCGTTTACCACCAGCAGCCGGATCATGCGGTCGGCCCCCTGGTAGGGGAATGGGTTGGCCAGCAGACCGTAGATAACGCTGAAAACGGCGGTGGTTGCACCGATGCCTAGAGCCAGCGATATAACGGCTGTGATAGCGAAGTCGGGCTTCTTGCGGAGCTCGCGAAAGGAGAACCGAAGATCCTGCAGCATGTCTATCATTACTGCCCAACGCCTCAGGGGTTACGACGGAATCAACGCGGTATCGGTTAGCAAGGATTTTCGGACACGAGCGGTTCAGGTTCCGGGATGGTATTCGCGCTCGGTGTGACCCTTGAGCTGGGAACGGTAGAAGTAGACTTCGCGCAGGTCTCCGGTGGCGTAGCGTTGAGCCTCATCGTTAAAGTGCGGCGACCCGGGATGGCCGCTCTCCCCGCCGGCGGTGACGGCACGGGCACGTACGCGATCGCCGAACTCGACAACGGCGACGAAGCTATTGCCACTGGTGCCGTACCATTTCTTCGTTCCCGGATAGGCGTGCGCGCCAAAGGAAGCGAGCGATCCCCAGGTGGAGGAGGTGAAGGCGACGGGAATGCTCGGCCCGGCGTCGTTAAACGGCTGCACTATGTCGCCGGTGAGGCGCTGGTATCGGTTGATGTCGCCCCAAGGCGTCTTCCAACTTCCGAAGTCGGCTTGGAGTTTATCGGACGCGGCCGCGAGCGACTCCAGGAGCTGCTCGGGCAATACGTTATCGCCGAGGTCGCCGACTGCTACGCCGCCTCTTCTGACATCCGCCCCCAGCCGCCGCCGGACGTCCTCGCCCCAGAAGACCGCAAGCGATGTCGGAATAGACGTCGCGCCCCACCGCAGATCCCACTTGCGCAAAACCGCGATCTGGTCGGCGAGTTTCGCTTTCAGAGGATTCGACGATGGAGCTTGGTCCCAAGCCTTGACCAGCGCTGGCATGGTCTTCTCAAACCACGGCAGGTAGCTGTCATAGGCCGCGGCCAGCAGCGATTCGAGCGTGAAATCCTTCTTCTTCTCGAGCACTCGGATAGCGTGGAGTCCACGGGCGGATTCACCGCCGTTCTCGACGTAAGCGGGATAGTCTTCCTTCTTCGGACTGCTCGCACCAGCCGCGGACCAGGGCCAGTTGTTGACGTTGTAGAGCCAGCCGCTCTTGGGATTCAGCAGATGCGGCGTCTCGTCGATCGAAAGAAGCCCCTTCCATTCCGTCGCCGGATTACTGCCGTCTACCGGCTTGGTCCAATCAAAACTGGTATCGCGCTTGGGAATGAAGTTGCCGTGAAAGTAGGCGATGTCGCCATCGGCGTCCGCGAAAATCGTGTTGTTGGACGAGTTCGCTTTCAGTTCCATAGTGTCCAGATACGCCTTGTAGCTACGGGCCTTGGTGCGCAAATAGCTTTGCTCCAAAGCTTTGATGTGCTCCTGCATTATCCGGAAGCTTACCCATTTGCCGTTGGCCTCACGCACGACGGGTCCGTGGTGGGTACGGTAGACGGTAAATCTCTTTTCGGCCATCCCATGCTCGGTCTTATACGGCACGGTAATATCGGACGTCTCCATCGGCCGCTCCTCGCTGCCGTACTTGTAGAAGAAGCGATCGCCTTTCTTGGCGACCGTTTCGAGATACTCGTCGATGGCGTCCACTCCGCTGGAGGTGTGCATCCAGCCGGCCCGATCGTTGAAGCCCTGGTAGATGAAGAACTGGCCCCAGGTCACGGCGCCGTAGGCATTCAGTCCTTGGTCGCTGGACATCTGGAGCTCAGACCGGAAGAAGAAAGAGGTGTGAGGATTGATCAGCAGCAGCGCGTGGTGGCCGACGGTGTTCGAGGGCGCGATGGCGATGCCGTTCGATCCGGAGGGTTCGGCGGACCGGCTTTCATCCGCCGAGGCCGCCTGGCTGACAGGAACTTTGCCGTAGAACGCCTCAAGCTGATTGAGGTTAATGCGCTCGATGTCGCCGCCGATGCTGCCCTCGGTGAAACTGGGGGCCATCCACGGCTCGAAGCGCTGGATAACGCGCGGTTTCACGTCGGGATGTTTCGAGAGGTAATAATTTAGGCCGTCCGCCCAGGAGTTCATCAGCGCCTGCAGCCAGGCAGGACTAGCGGCATATTGCTTCTTCAGTTCGTCAGGATTGATGAACAGCTTCATGCGCAGGTCCAGATAGACTTTGGACTCACCCTCCGCCTCGGCCAGGCGTCCCATGCCGTTGATGTAGTTCAACTCGACTCGATTGAAGTCATCCTCGGCCTGGGCGTAGATCATGCCGAATACGGCGTCGGCGTCGGTTTTTCCGTAGACGTGCGCGATGCCCCAATCGTCGCGGATGATGGTGACGGCGAGGGCTTCCTGATCCCAGCGCGTGGCTTCCTGGTCTTTGGGCGCCGAGAGAGCGAGCGGTGCGGTCGCGAGGACTAGAAGTAACGTCAGGGCAAGTTTATTCTTCATGAGGTACCGCTCTAGATTTTAGCCTGTGGCGGCGTGGCGAACGGAGGCGGGGTCCGGGCTCCTGACAATTGCCTGGTGACCATGTTAATATGACCATAGTCATGAAAGAAAAAATAGCAGCCGGGGAGTTCAAGGCCAGGTGTTTGGGATTGCTTGACGAGGTGCAGCGCCAGCACAAAGAAATAGTCATCACGAAGCGAGGCAAGCCAGTCGCCAAACTGGTCCCCGTAAATGATCGCCCGGAAAGTTTCATTGGCAGCATGAAGGGAACCATGGAAATTGTCGGCGACATCATTTCTCCGATTGGCGAGAAGTGGGATGCCGATGCAGAATGAGTTGCTGCTTCTGGATACTCATTGCTGGTTGTGGGCACAACTAGGTCAGGTTGACCGTCTGTCACGCCGCGCAGTTGCGGCTATGCGCAATGCGGAATCCGCCGGCAACCTGCGCGTTTCCGTGATCTCCGTTTGGGAGCTTGGAATGCTTGAGGAACGTGGCCGCGTGGCGCTCCCCATGAATATCCGAAATTGGGTCGAGGAGGCTCTTACCAAGCCAGGCATTTCTCTGGCGCCACTCACCACCGAGATTGCGATCGAAAGCAGCAATTTGCCGGGTAATCTGCATGGCGACCCAGCCGACCGCATCATTGTAGCAACCGCCAGAGCGTGGAACGCCACGCTGCTAACCAAAGATGAGCGGCTGATCGATTATTCCCGCCAGCGGCACGTTCGAGTGCTGGAAGCCTAGACCTTTACAATTAGAAGCAAGTGATTAAAGCCATCCTTTTCGACCTTGGAAATGTTATCGTCCCGTTCGATTTCAAGCGCGCCTATTCTAAACTCGGCCCGCTATGCAGTTGTCCGGTGACTGAGATTTCCGCCCGGCTCCGTTCCACAGATCTGGTGCAGCGTTTCGAAAGCGGCCGGATCGCGGCCGAGCCCTTCGTTGGAGAACTATCCACGCTGCTCGGCCTGAAGACCACTTACGGCGAGTTTTGCGACCTGTGGACCAGCGTCTTTTTCGAAGAAACGCTCGTGCCCGAATCGCTGATCGCGGGACTCCACGGACGGTATCGCTTGCTGGTCCTTTCCAACACCAACCCGATTCATTTCTCGATGCTGAAAGCGCGTTATCCGGTATTCGGCTATTTCGATGACTTCGTACTTTCCTACCAGGTGGGAGCGCTGAAGCCGGACGCCGAGATCTATCGGAAAGCGATCCAACGCGCAGGCTGCCGGCCCGACGAATGCTTTTTTACCGATGACATCGCGATCAATGTGGATGCTGCCCGCGAAAACGGGATGGACGCCGTCCAGTTTTTGTCGGCCGCGCAGCTGGAAGAAGAATTGAAAACGCGAGGAGTTCTATAGCAGAGCGGCGTCAAGGTGAACTTCATCGTCATTCCCGGCGGGCGCCGGCGCGGGGGTATCACCGGTTCGCAAGTAGAGGATTAAAGCCTCCTCGGAACCATCGAAGAACCGGTTCACCAGATCCTGAATTGCCAGGCGGCGCAGGTTTTCGCGGCTCAACACGGGCGCATAGACAAAGGATCGGCCCACTTTGCGGCGGGCCACGCCGCCTTTTCGAGCCAAGCGATCGAGCACGGTCATTACAGTTGTATACGCGAGATTGCGATTACCGGTCATGGCCCGGCGAACATCCTTGACGTTGCCTTCGCCCAGAGCCCAGAGCGCTTTGAGGCACTCCACTTCGAGCGGAGGAGGGATGTCGCGCGTGCCGTTCGCAGGCATTTCAGGACTCCTTGCGAAAGGCTTCCTTTAACTTCTCGGCGAAAAGTGAAGATGGTCGAGGGTTGCTCACGGCCGCCTGCGCAGGCAGCGGCTGTTCCATTCGGGGCGGCTCTGAGGCAGGCATTTCGGGCGGCGGGCCGCTCAGCTCTTCCTCCAGATACTTGGCTTTCTTCAATAGTGACCGTTCTAGCGAAGCGTTGTACCCGGTCCAGCAGCCGTCCACGTGCCGGTCCTTGGCCACCAGCGATCGCATGCATTCCATCTTGGAATCGAGGTTGTCGAGGTGATGCAGCAGCAATGCTTCCGGAAATAGGGGCACTTTGGGAGATCCGAACTCCAGTTCGCCGTGATGGCTAACGATCATGTGTTCCACCAGCACGCGCAGCTTGGCTGGAAAATCGGGAAAGCGCTGCAGTTTCTCGTGTAAGAGCCGCAAGCCGATAATGATGTGGCCCAGCAGTTGGCCTTCGGTGCTGTAGCCGAAGCTGCGGTCGTACGTCAACTCGGCCACCTTTCCGACATCGTGCAGAATGGCCCCGGTCAGCAGCAGATCGAGGTCGACGTAGTTATAATGCGCTGCGGCCGATCGGCACAAATTGCATACCGAGAGCACATGCTCGATTAAGCCGCCCAGATAGGCATGGTGCACGTGTTTGGCTGCGGGTGCGATGCGATACATGCGCGCCAGAGGCTCGTCGTCCAGGAACGCATTCAACAAGACGCTCAGGTGCGGGTTTCGGATGCCGGCGACGATGCCGCGCAGCTCGGCGAACATTTCCGCCGGGTCACGGTCGGACGCGGGAAAGTAGTCGGCGAAATCGATTTCGGTGTCGAGCACGCGAACCACTTTGTGAATGGTGAGCTGGGGACGGTTCTGGAAGACTTGCAGCAATCCTTTGACTTTGATGAAATCGTCACGCTCGAAAGTATCGATCACGTCCGTGACGTTATCCCACATCTTGGCGTCCACTTCGCCGGTCCGGTCGCCCAGCAGGAGTGAAAGATACGGTTCTCCCGATTTCTTCTGCCGCACGTCTTTGATATGGACCAGAAGCGTGGTCGTGACCACCTGATTCGGCTTGAGGTCGCTGACATAGGGCGATTTCATGAATTACTGAGACGAGCTGGTGCCGCCGGTTGAGGTACCGGGAACCGGGATGGCCCACAGCAGCCTCTTTTTCTTGGGCGCGCTGGCAACCTTCTTCTTGCTCACGGTTTCGGGCTTGAGCTGGGCCGGGTCCATCCAGGCAGTGTCTTTTCCCGGGGCGGCGCCGCTGTCCACATAATCGGCCTTGATTTCAAGAAATGCCGACTTGCGCAGCTCCGTGAGATACTCCCGAATTTTCGGCTGCATGCGAGGCCCGTAAAGTTTCTCCGTGATTTCGTTTTCCACTTCGCTCAGCTCCGCTTGTCCAGCCTTCTGATGTTCCTCCACCCGCAGGATCAGGAACCCGTTGGGGTTCCGAATGGGATCGGTCACGTAGCCCTTGGGCTGGCTCCACACCTGCTCCTCGATGTTGCCGGGCATGTCGCCCTTTTTGAAGGGCGGAAGCTCACCCATTCCCTTGGCCGTCACCGCTTCGGAATTATCCCGCGCCATTTCGGGGAACCGTTCGCCCTTGCGCGCACGCGCCACCAGGTCCTTGGCTTTCTTCTCGGCCGCGGCGATTCCAGCGGCGTCCTTGCCGTCGGTGGAGATGAAGATTTCGCGGAGGAACAGCCGCTCCTCACGCACAAATTCCGTCTTGTGCTCGTTATAGTATTGCTCGACGTCTTCGTGCTTGATATTGACTCGCTCGCCGACTTCCTGGCGGATGACGCGCTGCCGCAACAGGTCGTTCTTCATGTCCGACTTAAAATCTTCGAACGGACGGCCGGCTTGTTCTTTCACCCAGTCCTGGAACTTCTCCGGATCGGCAATCCCGGAATCTTTCTGGATGGCAGCAAGCCGCTTGGCCACCTCGCTATCGACGCTGATGTTGAGGTCTTTGCCCTTTTGGACCAGCAGCAGTTGATCGATGCGGTCACGCAGCAGATTCTTTTCCTGTTCCTGAAGGGCTTGTTCGAGAGCATCCGCGGTCAGTCCGCCGTGTCGCAGAGCCTCGATCAGTTCCTTGCGGCTGTGGTCGAGGTCGCCGCGGGTCACAATGTCGCCGTTACATTTCGCGACGATCTCTTCGACCACGGGCAGATCGGCCGCGGACAGGGATACGGAGGCGAGGATCGCGAGTGGAACTAGGACTTTCATATAAACCTATTATGAACGATCCGGTAGCGTCCCAAATCTATGCGGATGGCGCCCCGAAGAGGCTGGGGCTGGGCAACGTCACAGGGGGTTCCCTGGATGGCTATGTGCTTAAAGTCCGAGATCCGGCTCAATGTGCTCGCATATGAGATTTACCATTAGACGGGGACTCATGATCGGAAAAGGTATGTGAGCTTGGCTATCGCCAATATGGAAATGGCAGCGAGGCACTCTTACCGGATCGTGCCCGACCTGCTCGTTCAAATGAATTCTAAGCATCGGGATACGGCGGCCCGACAGATGCAGGTGAAATTGGAAGCGTCTAACGAGCCAGCCTTGCTGTCGTTCCTCCAAATCAAGTTTGAAGTCCAGTTTGGAATCCGACTTGAATTCGACCGCAGGACACACCAGTTCTTGACCGCCATACGTCGGCGGACCTAGATTGATGACGTTATCCGACTGCTTGAGCCTCCCGAAGTCGGCCTGTCTAGCCAAGTCGTGCCTTAATTCTCGTCGGAGCGTGCCGGGATGTTCCAACAATGTGGTTGCGATCGCCGCTTCCGAGGCGTTTTCGCGTTCCCGCGCCATCGAAAGAAGGTCGTCCTCCCAGCTCAATTCGGAGCGCCCCCTGCTGGACTATCTGGCAAGATTCGTAGGACTTCTGTAAGGCGGCTACGGAAATTCGGGGCAGCTATAAGCAATTGTTCGGACAGCACGTCCGTCGTTAGAAACAAGAGCTGCGCCTGGCTTCGTTCCAGACGAATCACGTGAGTATCCAGCAAACCAACAAGCTCCGGCGACCAATGATCGATCCGCAGAACGCGTATCGGATTCTTGTCGTTCAACCTAAGGCCCCCAGGCTCGCTGCTCAGATCCGAGACCGATCCAATCGGCAACCGACTCCCCAATTGCACTTCCGCCTCCGCCTGTAAATCTGCTTCAACGACTGGCTGCTCAGCATCTTCGTGAATGAGCAGGTACATCGCGGTGCTCTTCTCTCCCAACGCGAGGCGCCTAATGAGGCGAAACGCTGTAGTCGTGGAGAAGTCACTCATGAAGATTCCTGGAGCACTTCCTTCAGCGCGGGATGGACAGCGAAGAAATCACGTCCGTTGCTGAAGTACTCCAGAACTTGGCGATTGACCAACAGCTCCTTCGATACTGGATTCTCCAGCAGGAACTCCTCGTTCTCCATGAGCCGACGAATCCGGGCGCGATGCGTCTTGCCTAGTCCAACAAGATAGCGTCTCCCCAGTTGCCGGACAGCTGATCGCACGTGGCTGGCGTCGATACGGTCTTTGTCTTCCCGGTAGGCCGTCTCCGCAGATGTTCGCGCAAGCGTAATTAAGTCACGCAAAACACCACCAGAGAAACGACTGATATCAGAGATTTCCTGTTGATCCATCAGATCCGCAGCCCCTCGGCGAAGGAGAATCTGGTTCAGAAAGTCCGATTCGTCCGGATCCGAGATTGCTGCCGGAAGGTGCTTTACTTCGTCGAAGTAATCCTGTAAAAAGCGGCTTTTGTCAAACCAAAGTAAAAGGGGGGCCGCGACAATCAGCGAGATCTGAGTAGCGCGGAGGGCTCGTAGATCCTGTTCGGCAAACTGCCTAAATCGCTCGGGCTGGATTAGGCGATCGAGTCCGTCAATAATCACCGTGATCTGCGCGTCCGATCCCAGTAAGGGCGCGGCAATTTCTCTTACTAAATCCAATACGTCCGCGACTTCGCGATGAATCGCCGGAAATCGGGGTTTCAACAGACCTGGCGTGTGGACCGGTACGAGCTCAGGCTCGTCGTCAAAATCCACATCTGGTTCGAAATCGACAGTTGAATCGAACTCGTCAGGCGCCACCCATTTTGTTGTGCCGTGAGCTAGTTCCCGCAGCTTCTTGAAAACGAGTGTGACCTCCTCACTTCTGGGCTTCTTAATTTTCCGATAAAGCTGCATGCCAATGGCAATGAGAACGGCGCCCGGATTCAGCTGGTTAAGATCGGTGATTTCGGCTAGATCGATGAGGAGATTTATGGCATCCTGGTGCCGTTTGAGGACCTTACTGGTCAACCACAATTCCGTCGTCTTGCCAGAGCCAATACCTCCGACTAGGGCCATCTGAACGCCCCGGGTGAGTTCCGCGGCATTCGCAAATGCGACGTGGATTGGGGGCTGATCAGGCTCACGCGGGTCGTGCTCCGGAGCTACGATTAGATCTCCCAGCGCATTCGGCGAGGATAGACTAAGACTTGCGAGGAATGGCCTGTAGACTTGCCGCCGGTCAAACGTGACGGTGGTCGGTTCCATGGTCCTATCGTTAGTATAGGAAATGTCTTTGACATTATGTGACCGTCGCGTGGATGTCGGGCGCTTGCTGAGCCGATCCAAAGATAGACCGAGCCGGATCTCTCGGATGGCCGACATGGATGGACGCACTGTTTCTGCCTTAGCTAAGCTAGGAACATCAAGCAACACTGACCGGCGGATCTCACGGAATAGGGTTCAACGGGATACAGGCGCCGGTTGAATCTCGTCACCGCGCAATTACTGGCTGCATCGATTGTTGTAAACTCTGGTCTCCCTTGACGGTCTCATCCAGGCCGACCATCGCAAACCGAAAAGCGGAACCTTCAAAGGCCGCCCGCTGATAAACTGAGGACGGGAGAGAACTAGACTTACCGATGGCCACGCCAACCAGCTTAGAAGCGTCGGTGAATGTCGCGCCAGCGCGCGAAGACCTGATCAGGGCTTACCGGGTGATGTACATGTCGCGGCGGCTGGACGACCGGGAGATTCTGCTGAAGCGGCAGAATCGCATTTTTTTCCAAATCAGCGGAGCCGGACACGAGGCGGTGCAGGCAGCCGCTGGCCTGGTATTCCGCCCCAGGCACGACTGGTTTTATCTTTACTATCGCGACCGGACCTTGAGCCTGATGCTGGGCATGACGCCGGAGCAGCACTTGTTAGGCGCGGTGGGCGCGGGCGAAGATCCGTCTTCGGGCGGCCGCCAGATGCCGTCGCACTGGGGCGAGCCTGATTTGCACATCATGACCCGGTCGTCACCGACGGGGACGCAGTATTTGCAAGCGGCCGGGTGCGCGCAGGCGACGCGCTATCTGGCGCCCGAATCAGACGAAGTGACGCTGGTCTGCAGCGGCGAAGGCGCTACTAGCGAGGGCGAGTTTTGGGAAGCGGTCAATGCGGCATGCCTGGAAAATCTTCCGCTGGTATTTCTTATAGAAGACAACGGGTACGCTATCTCGGTGCCGGTGGAGAACCAAACAGCGGGCGGAAATGTTGCGCAAGTGCTTTCCGGTTTTACGAATTTGAAGCGCATCGAGGTGGACGGCACCGATTTCATGGCGTCCTACCACGCGATGTCGGAAGCGGCGGCCTACGCGCGTGAACGGCGAGGTCCCGCCTTGGTCCACGCTAAGGTCACCCGGCCGTATTCGCACTCGCTGTCCGACGACGAGCGGCTGTATAAGACAAAAGCCGAGCGCGCCGCCGAAGAAACGCGCGACCCGGTGCTCAAGTTTCCCGAATGGCTGGTATCGGAGGGTATTCTCGACCGCCAGGGGCTGCAGGTGATCGTGCACGAAGTGGATCAGGAGATCCAACAGATCACCGATCGTGTTTTGCGGGCCGATCCGCCGCCCAAGGGGTCTGCGCTGCTGCATTTGTATTCCGATAAAGTGGATCCGACCTCGGCCGAGTTCGAAACCGAGCCACAGTTCAGCGGCGATCCGCGGACCATGGTGGATGAGATCAATCGGACTCTCAATGAAGAGATGCAGCGCGATCCGCGGATCATCGTGTTTGGCGAAGACGTGGCCGATTGCAGCCGGGAAGCGAATCTGTCGGAGGTGAAGGGCAAAGGCGGTGTCTTCAAAGCTACGGCTGGGCTGCAGATCAAATATGGAGCGGCGCGATGTTTCAACAGCCCACTGGCCGAGGCGTCCATTGTCGGACGCGCGATCGGCATGGCGGAACGTGGCCTGAAGCCGGTGGCCGAGATTCAGTTCTTCGACTACATTTGGCCGGCCATGATGCAATTGCGCGATGAGCTGGCCACCATACGCTGGCGCTCCAACAATTCCTTCAGCGCGCCGGCGGTGGTGCGAGTGGCTATCGGGGGATATCTGAACGGCGGCGCCATCTATCACAGCCAGTGCGGCGAGGTGATTTTCACGCACATTCCCGGATTGCGCGTAGTGATGCCGTCCAATGCTCTGGATGCCTGCGGGTTGCTGCGGACTGCTATACGCTGCGACGATCCGGTTTTGTTCCTGGAACATAAGCGGCTGTATCGCGAGCCCTACAACCGGTCGCAGCATCCGGGACCCGATTATACGATCCCGTTCGGTAAAGCGAAGATCGTTAAGGCGGGCCAAAGCCTGACCGTCGTCACCTACGGCGCGCTAGTGCAGAAAACGCTGCAGGCGGCGCTTCAGATGGAGCAGCGCTATCCCGACAAGAGCATTGAGGTGATCGACCTCCGCACGCTGGCGCCGTACGATTGGGAGGCGATCCGGACGTCGGTGGAAAAGACCAACCGCGTGATGGTGGCGCACGAAGACGTGTTGTCCTTCGGCTATGGCGCAGAGCTGGCGGCTCGCATCGCCAACGAACTGTTCGGGCATCTGGACGCTCCGGTGGGACGAGTAGGAGCGCTCGACACCTGGGTCGGCTACAATCCGCAGCTCGAGTATGAGATTCTGCCGCAGGTTGAGAATCTGATAGCGGAAGCGGAACGATTACTAAGTTTCTAGTTCCTGGTTTCTAGTTCTTAGTTTCTGGTTTCTGGTTACGCCGCGCGGTGGCGTCAATGTAGGGTGCGTAAGCACCGGGCTTGCCGGGGGGCGCAATCTCAAATTTAAGCGCGAGGCTGTCGGGACCCGTCTTGCGATAGGTCAAACGAAAGTTTTCACTAACGAACTGAACGCTGTTTCCGTCGGCGGATGGCTCTACAGTGTAGTGGATGACGTGATCTTCCATGTCGAAATAGATCGCCAGGAGTTTGGTTTCGCCTGGCTCGTTGTACACAATCATCAGGTCGGTATGCGAGAAAGCGGGATGGTCTTTCGAGGCCGGGTAATCCGCTCGATTCTTGCGAATTAGGATTTTCCCGCCCTGATCAGGCAGGAACGAAAAGCCGCCGCTGCCTTGTCCCGGTCCCCCGCCGCCTTCACCGGTCCAGTCGCCGATCAGGAACGCTAGCGGCGCCCAGCGATCGTCGAGCTTCGCTGGCGTCTGAGCGAACGTCATCGACACGGCAAGAAGCACGAGCCAGAGCCGCATTAGACTAAGCATAGCCTGCGAACGCTATAATTACGAGTCTCACCGTACATGAACAAAGCAAACTCCGTTTTTCGGCTGGATGGTAAAGTTGCCTTCGTTGTCGGCGCGGCATCGGGCATCGGCCGGGCGGCCGCACTGGCGCTGGGCGACTCGGGCGCGTCGGTTGCCTGTGCGGACATGGATGCCGGGGGCGTCCAGAAGGTAGCCGAGGAAATCACCAGCGCCGGGGGAAAGGCCGCTGCCTTCGCGCTCGACATTCGCCGGCGCGAGAATATCAGCGCAGTCGTCGAGGAGATCCGGTCGCTCTACCAGAAAATCGACGTGTTGGTGGTCACGCCCGCCATCAATGTCCGCAAACGGCTGCTCACTTACACCGATGACGAGTTGGACCGCGTCATCGACTTGAACCTGAAGGCCACATTCCGCGTGACCCAAGCGGTGGCGCAAGTGATGGAAGAAGGCGGCAGCATCATTCTCACGTCCTCGATCCGGTCAGTAACGGTCGAGCCGGGGCAGGGCGTCTATGCTGCAACCAAGGCCGCGCTGGTTCAGCTTGCGCGCGGATTTGCGGTCGAGCTGGCGCAGAAAAACATCCGGGTGAATGCGTTGGCGCCCGGCGTGGTGGAGACTCCGCTGACCGAGCCGATTAAGAAGAACCGGGATTGGTATGCCGCATATGCCAATCGCAGCGCGTTGAAGCGCTGGGCGCAGCCGGAGGAGATGGCCTGGCCCATCGTCTTTCTAGCCTCCAGCGCCAGCAGCTTTATGACCGGTACGGTGTTGTTCGTCGACGGCGGCTGGACCGGAATCGACGGCCGTTTCGAACCGCCGTTATGAGTTCGGTTTCCCGGCAGCAGGAGGCGGCGGTCTTTCACGCTGTGGAGGCGATGGCCGGTGAGATGGTCGATTTCCTGCGAGGGCTAACCCGCATCCCGACCGTCAATCCGCCTGGTGAGGAGTATCGAGCGGGAGCTGAGTTCATCGGCGCCAAGCTAAAAGAATTCGGATACTCCTGCCAGTTTGTGGCCGCCGATGGCCGGCCGGAACACACGCCCACGCATCCTCGCATTAACGTGATCGGTCATATGGAGGGCTGCGAGCCGGGGCCGCGGCTGCACTTCAACGGACATTTCGATGTCGTGCCGGTGGGTCAAGGCTGGACCGTGGATCCATTTGCAGGCTTGGTCCGAGACGGCAAACTGTACGGCCGTGGGACGGCCGACCAGAAGGCTGGAATCGCGGCGTCGATCTTCGCGATTGAGGCGATCCGGCGCTCCGGGATCCGGCTGGCGGGCAATGTCGAGCAAAGCGGGACGGTGGACGAGGAAAGCGGTGGCTTCGCCGGCGTCGCCTGGCTAGCCGAGCGAGGGCTGATTCACAAAGATCGAACGGACTTCGTGATTATTACGGAGCCGTCTAATGTCGACCGCATCTGCATCGGCCATCGCGGGGTCTATTGGTTCAAGGTGGTCCAGCACGGCCGCATCGGACACGGCAGCATGCCTCACCTGGGCGTGAACGCGGCCGATCACCTGGGTGACGTGATCCATGAAATCACATACAAGCTGAAGCCCGACCTGGCGAAACGAAAGACCGAGATGCCAGTGGAGCCGCCCGGTTCGCGCTATGCCAGCATCAACATCAATTCCGTCTTCGGAGGACAGCCCGAGCGAGGCACCCAGACTCCCTGTGTGATCGATCGCGCGGGCGCTATCTTCGACCGGCGTTTCCTCGCCGAGGAGCGGCTGGAGGATGTAAAGTCGGAAGTCCGCCAACTGCTGGATAATCTGTGCGCGAAGAATCCTGCCGCCAGGTACACGCTGGAAGATCTCATGATCGTGCATCCCACGCAGACCGATCCGTCGAGTGTTCTGGTGCGCACTGTAGAATCCAGCATTGAGCGGGTGCTCGGTAACCGGCCTCCACTGATGGCGAGTCCGGGAACGTACGATCAGAAGCACGTAACGCGCATCGGACACATTCAGGACTGCATCGCTTACGGACCCGGTATCCTGGAACTGGCTCACCAACCCGATGAATACGTCGTGATTGAGGACCTGATCCAATCGGCCAAGGTGATGGCCC
>DATHOT010000147.1:0-2849 GCA_035484655.1 Bryobacteraceae bacterium
CCCCAGTCTTGCCCCACGATGACAAACCCGCGCAGGCTGAGCTGATCGATCAACGAGACCAGATCTGCAATATGATGCGCGAGCGTCAAGGCGGCATCGATACGGGGGTGATCGGAATAACCGGCGCCGATCCAATCGGGAGCAATGACGCGGAAACCCGCCGCTGTGAGCGGGCTGATGAAGTCGCGATAAAGAAAGCCCCAGGTCGGATTACCGGACAACAAAAGCACAGGACGCCCGGCGCAATCGCCTTCGTCGATATAGGCCATGTTGCGGCCGTTGACGAGCAATTGGTGTTGGGGCCAAGGAAACAGCCGCTCCAGCCAGTCCGGTTTTCGTCGAAGCATGAGTTCGGTACTTGAGTATTGTAGCGTTGCCGCCGACGAGGCGCGCCGCCGCGTTTGAGCGGTTTGACATGGTCAATCACATGACCGGGGCATCCTCCGAGCGCCGGCCCGTGGACGGACTGGGATTACCTTATCGTTCCAGAGCGGCGACGGTTTAGTGTATACTTCCTGCAAATCGAGAGGAGCAGGTCATGAACGCGTACATCACGACCGCTATTGCAGCATTGGCAATAGGGTTCATACCCGTCACGACGCACGCCGAAGTCGCGCGTGTCGAAATCTCGAGCCGTCACGACGTGCTCGGCGGAAAAGCTTTTGGCGCCGCCGGATCGTATGAAAAGCTGACCGGTAAAGTCCACTTCGCCGTCTCTCCGGACAATCCGCACAACCGGATCATCGCCGATCTCGACAAAGCTCCGCGAAACGGCCAGGGCAAAGTGGAGTTCTCATCCGACCTGTTCATTCTCAAACCCAAGGACCCCGCGCGTGCGAACGGAGTCCTGCTATTCGATGTCGTGAACCGCGGTAACAAAGCCCTTCTTCCCGTGTTCGATCACGCGAAAGGATCGGCTGATCCGGAGACCGAAGCCGACTTCGGCGACGGCTTGCTGCTGCGCCAAGGTTTCACGCTGGTGGCCGTCGGCTGGCAGTTCGATGTGCCGAAAGACAAGGCCCACATCGGCATGGACGTGCCCGTCGCGACCGATCATGGCCGGCCCATCACCGGCTGGGTTAGCCCGTGGTTCATCCCTGACAAGCGGATCGATTCGTTCGAGTACGCCTCCGGCTTCTTCACGCATGCTTATCCGCCGGTTGATCCCGGCAACGCCGCGTACCGCCTGACCGAGCGCGAAGGGTTTGTTGCGAGCCCGCGCCTGATCCCGCGCGGAGACTGGCAGTTTGGCCGCGTGGAAAACGGCCAGCTGGTGAATGATCCACATTGGATTACGTTGAAGGGCGGCTTCCGGGCGGGGCAGACTTATCAGCTCGACTATGAGTCGCAGAATCCGCCGGTAGCCGGGTTGGGATTCGCCGCGATTCGAGACTTGGCCTCGGCGCTGAAGTACAACTCCGACGCCGTCGTGCGAGGTCGCTACGTGTACACCTTTGGCTCATCGCAGACGGGACGATACCAGCGCCACTTGGTCTACCAAGGCTTCACCACCGATGAACAGGGGCGCCAGGCGATCGACGCGCTGTTCATCCAGACCGGCGCCACGGGACTCGGAAGCTTCAACGAACGATTCGCGCAGCCCAACGAGCTCGGGTCGTTCACTCAAACCAAATTTCCGATTCGATACGAGACCACCACCGATCCGGTCACCGGAAAGCGCGATGGACTGGGTGCGCGCGTGCCGGCCGGTCAGGAACCGAAAATGTTTCTGGTGGACACCGGGTCCGAGTATTGGGACCGCGGCCGCGTCGCCGCGCTGCGGCATTTGTCGCTCGACGGCACTGCCGATCTGCCCGATCCACCCAACGTGCGGGTTTATATGCTCGCGGGCACGCAGCACAGCTCCGGCTCATGGCCGCCCGGCGATAATGGTGGACAGCTCAAGGCCAACCCGAATGATTATCGGTGGGCCCAGCAGGCGCTGCTGATCGCGCTCGATCGCTGGGCGCGGGAAGGCGTCGCGCCGCCGGCCAGCAAACATCCCACACTTTCGGACGCCACGTTGGTAGCCCAAACAAAAATTCAATATCCGAATCTGCGCGGCGTGCAATGGCCGCTGCATGTCCCCGGCGGTTATCGCGCCGACGTACCCGGCCCGTTTTCGGCGCTTCCGTTCCTGGTCCCGCAGGTGGATAGCGATGGCAACGACATCGCTGGAATTCGCCTTCCTGAGCAGGCCGTCCCCCTGGGTACTTATTGCGATTGGGCATTTCGCAGCGAGTCGATCGGAGCACCGGACACGCTGATCGCGATGGCCGGATCGTTCATTCCGTTTGCGAAGACTCGGGCGGAGCGCGAAAAGAACGGCGATCCGAGGCTGTCCATTGAAGAGCGCTATCCCAGCCGAGCCGACTATTTGCGGCGTGTCGAAGAAGTTGCGAATCAATTGGCCAGCCAACACTACCTGCTCCAGGAGCACGTCAAGCGCATAGTCGAGGCCGCGGGCCAGCATTGGGATTGGATGATGTCATCGGCAGGGTCCGCGGCGAGTTCCAAGTAGTTGCATGAAACTCGCACTGCTGATCATTCTGGTAATCGATGGCTTCCGGCCCGATTCGATCTCGAGCAATGTCACGCCCAATATCTTTCGCCTAAAGAACGAAGGTGTGTGGTGCGATAATTCTCACTCCGTTTTCCCGACCGTGACCCGTGTGAACTCCGCCAGCATTTCCACGGGGACTGTTCCGGCTGTTCACGGCATCGTCTCGAACTCGATGTACGTCGAAGGCGTCGCGCCCAAAGCTTTCGATGTGGCCGACTACAAAAACCTGATGAAGCTCGCGGAGATTTCCGGCGGCCGCACCTTGCCGGTGAAGACCATGGCCGAA
>DATHOT010000148.1:0-15520 GCA_035484655.1 Bryobacteraceae bacterium
GGATCCTCAGTCACGATTTTCGATTTCGACGCCCAGACGAGCACGGTCATCGATTCGACCCAGAAGACCTATAGGGTCACCAAGTTCAGCGACATGGGCGAGACGTTGAGTAAATCCCGGCAGGACGTGAACGTCGACGTCAAAGATAGGGGACAAAAGAAAACCATTAATGGCTACAACGCGAGCGAAATGGTTATCTCAGTAGAGGTGGACAATCCTTCCGGGCGGCAAGCCGGCGCGAAGATACATATGGAGGTGGATTTCTGGATCTCCTCGGATGTTCCCGGCGCACCAGAGCTGCGGGCGTTCTACCAGAGGAACGCAGCAAAGTTTCCCTGGGGAGCGATGGCGGGCCAGGGCGGCCGCGGCAATCAGAGCATGCAAAACGCGATGGTCGAACTGCTGCGCAAGATGTCCGACATGAAGGGTGTACCAGTCCTCGAAGTCATAAAAGTGGGCGGCGGCAACGACGCGCAGATGGCGCAAATGCAGCAAGGAATGGCGCAGGCCCGCGCCCGGCTGGAGGAAATGAGAAGCCAAGGTAAGCTGACGCCACAAATGGAAGAAGCCCTGAAGCGGATGAATGCCGCGTCTTCCGGCGGCTCCCTGTTCGAGACAACTATGGAATCGACCGACTTCTCGGCCAGCCCCATACCCGATTCCATGTTTGCGATCCCGGCGGGCTACCAGCAGACACAACAGTAATTCACAGGCAAGAATGCCTGTGCCACTCGGGGATTCTGCGTAGCTGATTTGACTGGAGTATGCCCTAAGCTGGTCAGTAGGATGCCTCGGGGAACCCTCGCGCTGCTGTGCCTGGCCGTCGTTATTCCGGCACGGGCGCAAACCATCGGAAGCTGCCCGGTCTTTCCGGCCAATAATGTCTGGAACGCGCGCGTAGACACGCTTCCGCTGGACGCGAAATCGGCGGCCTATGTGAACACCATAGGCCCAACCAGTCCGGGGCATGCCGATTTTGGGTCGGGTCTTTACAATGGCGCGCCGATCGGGATTCCTTACATTGCAGTGCCCGGATCGCAGCCCAAAGTTGCGGTCTCGTTCCAATACGCGAGCGAGAGCGACCCGGGTCCATACCCGATTCCGCCGAACGCTCCGATCGAAGGCGGAAGCAGCAGCACCGGCGACCGGCATGTGCTGGTGATCGACCAGACCAACTGTATCCTGTACGAAATGTTTGCCGCCTATCCGCAGACGGACGGTTCATGGACGGCCGGTTCGGGCGCGGTGTTCAACCTGACAGCGAACAACCTCCGCCCATCGACCTGGACATCCGCCGACGCGGCAGGCCTGCCGATCTTTCCCGGTCTGGCACGCTACGACGAGGTTGCGGCCGGCGCCATCAAACACGCACTGCGCTTCACCGCTCCACAAACGCAGAAAGCTTTCATTTGGCCGGCGCGGCATCAGGCTTCGAGTATCACGGACACAAATTACCCTCCTATGGGTCAGCGATTCCGGCTGAAGGCGAGTTTCAACATCGCCAGCTTTTCGCCGCAAACACGGGTGGTGCTGCTGGCGCTGCAGCAATACGGAATGATTCTGGCCGACAATGGGTCGGCATGGTACGTCTCCGGCGCGCCTGACCCCGGCTGGGATAACAATCAACTGCACGAGCTGTCGCAATTGCAAGGTACGGATTTCGAGGCCGTGGACGAATCGTCGCTGATGGTGGATCCGAACTCGGCGGCAGTGAGCAGCGGAACGCCGGGAGTTTTGAGCCTGAGCCGGACATCGTTGAACTTCGGATACAGCGGATCGCTGGTGACGAGTCCCCAGACGGTTGCAGTGACGTTCAACGGAGTGAGCGGCGTGAGTTGGACGGCATCGTCCAATCAGCCGAACATCACGGTTTCACCTACCGCGGGGACCGGTAATGCCGTTTTGCAGATTAGCGCAACGGCTGGCCTTAGCGGTTCGGTGACGGTTTCGGCGCCGGCCGTGAGCGCCTCCGGGCAGGTGCAGGTGAATGTCGCGAGTGCGGTACCCGGCAATCCTTATGGCAGTTTCGATACGCCGGCGAACAATTCCAGCGGGATCGCGGGCGCGCTGCCGGTGACCGGCTGGGCGCTCGATAGCGTCGAAGTAGCCAGCGCCGGAATCTGGCGCGAACGGGTGGGAAACGAGCCGACGGCATCGAATGGGCTGGTCTTTATCGGCAACGCGACGTTTGTGGACGACTCGCGGTCCGATGTCCAAGCAACGTATCCGAACGCGCCGCTGAATTATCGCGGCGGTTGGGGCTACATGCTGCTGACGAATTTGCTGCCAAACTCAGGCGGCGCGGCCGGTCCGGGGAATGGAAGCTTTAACCTGCATGCCATCGCGGTGAATAAATCCGGCGGCACATTTGACCTGGGAACCCGCACTGTCACGGTTGACAATGCGCAAGCATCCAAACCATTCGGCACTATCGACACGCCCGCGCAGGGCGCCACGATATCGGGAAATGCTTACGTGAACTTCGGCTGGGCTTTAACGCAGAGTGGCTACAACATTCCGGTCGACGGGTCGACGATCACGGTTATGGTGGACGGCGTGGCGGTGGGGCATCCGACCTACAATCAGTACCGTAGTGACATCGCGACCTTTTTCCCCGGCTTGGCGAACAGCAATGGCGCGGTAGGGTTTTTCTATCTGGATACGACCAAGCTGGCGAACGGCGTGCATACGATTAGCTGGGTGGTGTACGACAACCAGGGCCGCGGCGATGGGATCGGCAGCCGTTATTTCACGGTAGAAAACTGACGCGCCTACTGCTTTTGAAACACCAACACGTCCGCCTTATCGACCCGGGGAACGATCGAACTCACCTCAACGGTCAGAGCCTTGGCGTCGTCCGATAGCTTCATCCGGTAGCGGTTGACGTGTTCGCCTCGGGTCTCCATCTCCACCAGCATGGGACCGTTGAACCAGAAAGAGGCTGTCGCTTTTCCTCCTCCGGCGATGTTGCAATCCTTTCCATCGGTGGAACACTTCAACTCAACCTTCTTCGCGTTGCCGCTTTCGGTCTCGACGATGTGGATGGAATTGTCGCCTTCCTCGATCACCCAAGTCGCATTCGCGACTTTGCTGTTGGTTTGATCGCTCCTGGATGAATCGAACTGCCAGGTGCCGGCGAGGTTAGGATGGTCTTGTGCTTTGCCGGGGTAGGCGAAAAGCACTAAAGCCAAAAACGCTGACGACGTTGTCAGGTTACGCATAGAAAATACTCCTTTCCAAAACGATGGCCTGTAGCGCATGCTAGCATGAATCGGATAATCCAGGCGTTATGAAGCTGACCGACAAATTTACGCTCGAACAAGGCCGCGTGTATCTGACCGGCATCCAAGCCCTGGTTCGGCTGCCGATCGATCAGATGCGACGCGACCGCCGGGCCGGGCTCAATACTGGCGCGTTCATTTCGGGCTACGAAGGCTCGCCCTTGGGCGGGTACGATATGGCGCTGGCACGCGCCGGGAAGCTGCTATCTGAGCACAACATCCACTTTCGGCCGGCTGTGAATGAGGACCTGGCGGCCACGGCCGTCATGGGCAGCCAGATCTACGATGTGATCGGAAAGAGCAAGGTGGAGGGCGTGGTCGGGATCTGGTATGGAAAAGGCCCGGGTGTCGATCGCAGCGGCGATATTTTTCGGCACGCGAATCTGGCCGGCACCGGAAAGAACTGCGCCGCTCTGGTGCTGTGCGGTGACGATCCGATTTCCAAAAGCTCCACCATCCCGAACCAGAGCGAGTTCAGCCTCTTCAATGTCGGCATCCCGTTCCTGTACCCCGGCAACACGCAGGATGTGATCGATTACGGCTTGCTGGCTATTTCCCTGTCGCGCTTCTCCGGCGCCTGGGTGGGGATGAAGCTGGTCACCGATGTGTGCGATGGCGGCGGCACCGTGGATGTCGATCCCGATCACCCCACCATCTGCTGGCCGGAAGGTTATCAGAAGTACAGTGACCCGCGGCTGGTTCCTCCGATTACGCTGGCGCTGGAGCACGAGGTCAACAATCGGCGAATGGATGCAGCGCGCCAGTTCGCGCGCTTGAACGGAGTGAATCGACATAACGGAGTAAAGGCCCGCATCGGCGTCCTTAGCGCCGGCAAATCGTATTACGACCTGATGCAGGCGCTGCGTGACCTGGGTGTGCATGAAGGAGTACGTATCGGAAAAGTGGGAATGCCCTTCCCGCTGGAGCCCGAGTTCGTCAAGGATTTTGCGAACGGCCTGGAGATGGTGCTGGTAGTGGAGGAAAAACGCAGCTTCATCGAGCTGCAGCTTCGCGAGATTCTGTACGATCTTCCAGGACATCCGGCTGTCCTGGGCAAATCGCACTTCGCGGCGACCGGTGAACTCGATCCGGACAAGATGGCCAAGGTCTTGTGCGAAGTGCTGAAGCTGGCGCCTCGACAGGTAGTAACGCCCGGCAAGGTGATGTCCGCGCCGAAATCGATCGGCTCGCGGCCGGCGGCTTTCTGTTCCGGGTGCCCGCACAATCGGTCTACGCTGCTGCTGGATGGCCAGATCGCGGGCGGCGGCATCGGGTGCCACACCATGGCGATGCGGCTGAACGACCCGAATCGCAACATTTCGTTCCTGACCCAAATGGGCGGCGAGGGCGCGCCATGGATCGGGATGACGCCTTTCGTCGACCATACGCACATTTTTCAAAACATCGGCGACGGCACGCTGTTTCACTCCGGTTACTTGGCGATCGAGGCCTGTGTAGCGGCCAAGGTCAACATTACTTATAAGATTCTCTACAACGGCCACGTCTCGATGACGGGCGGCCAGATCGCGGTGGGCGCGCTGCCGATTCCCGATCTGACGCGGAAGCTAGCGGCGGAAGGCGTACGTAAGACGATCGTCCTGGCCGAAGATGTCGAGAAATATGGCGATGCGAGCGATCTGGCTTCAAACGCAGAGCTGCGGTCGCGCGAGGAGCTGCCCCGAACGCTACGCGAGATGGAGCAGATCCCCGGCGTCAGCGTGATCATTTACGACCAGGAGTGCGCGGCCGAGAAGCGGCGCAAGCGATCGCGCGGACTGCTGGCCGAGCCGACCATGCGGCTGGTGATCAACGAAGAAGTTTGCGAAGGCTGCGGCGATTGCGTGAAGCAGGCGAACTGCATG
The DNA here is from genome assembly GCA_035484655.1 of Bryobacteraceae bacterium. GTDB lineage: Bacteria > Acidobacteriota > Terriglobia > Bryobacterales > Bryobacteraceae > Palsa-89. The sequence goes on from DATHOT010000148.1 coordinate 5,144, forward strand.
AGCCTGACACCGGTGATGACGGAGCTCGGCCAGAAGATCCGGATTCATCAGTCCTCGTGCAACAAGGATTATTCCTGCGCGCTGGGCGATTGTCCATCGTTCGTGTCGGTTCAAATCAAAGCGGGAACCGGTCTAAAGAAAAAGACGCTCCCGAAGCTACCGCCGGCTGAGGTTCCGATGCCGCGCCAGATGGCCAAAGCAGGCGACGGTTACCGAATTATCGGACCCGGGATCGGTGGGACGGGCGTCGTGACTATCAACGCCTTGCTCGCGACCGCGGCGTGGATCGATGGCTTGTGCGTCGCGACGCTGGATCAGACCGGAACAGCGCAAAAAGGGGGCGCGGTGGTCTCGCATTTGCTGTTGAGCGAACGGCCCATCGAAGCGCCCGCGAAAGTGAACGCCGCGAATGCCGATTTGATTCTGGGCTTCGATCTGCTGGGCGTGGCGCATCATAGCAATCTCAGCACCGCCCGCGCAGAACACACTATTGCGGTGGTCAATACAGATGTCGCTCCGACCATCGATACCATTCGCAATCGCTCGCCGTTTGGCGGACCGGAGAAGATGGTGGATCTTGTGAATTCGGTCACCAATCGGGGCCGCAATATCTTTGTAGACGGCAACCGGTTGGCGGAAGCGCTCTTTGGCAGCCACATGGCAGTCAACATCTTCCTGACCGGCGTGGCCTACCAGGGCGGATTGATCCCGATCTCGCTCGAGGCGATGGAAAAGGCTATTGAGCTGAATGGCGTGGATATCGAACGAAACATGCAGGCGTTTTCCTGGGGCCGCAAGTATTACGAAGACGCGGCCTGGGTGGAGAGCTTCCTCGCCTCGGAAACGAAAGCCAAGCCGTCGATCGACCGCGTGGCCGAATTGAAGGAGTATCAGAACGCGGCCTACGCGCAATCGTACGTCGATTTTCTGGAGAAGATCGTCGAGCCGTCGCTGCGCGAGGTGGTGGCGAAGTATCTGTACAAGCTGATGGCGTACAAAGACGAGTACGAAGTCGCGCGCTTGCTGACCAAGCCGGAGTTTGAGCGTCAGGCGCTGGAGATGTGGGCGTCGGCCGAATCGATCTCATACAATCTGCATCCGCCGCTGCTGCGAAGTTTTGGAGTCCACAAGAAGCTGAAGCTGGGCTCGTGGTTCCACACTCCACTCGTGGTGTTGAAACGGTTCAAAGGACTGCGCGGGACGCCGCTTGATATTTTTGGCTATGCGGCCCATAGGCGGCTGGAGCGGTCGATGATCCAGTGGTATCGCGTGCTGATAGAGCAGGTAATCGCGAATCTGACGCCCGACAATCTGCCGCTGGCGCTGGAGATCGCTGCCTTGCCCGATCAGGTTCGCGGGTATGAGAAAATCAAGGAACAGAATATCGCGAAGGTGAAGCAGGCGGCCGCCGAAAAGCTGGAAACGCTCAAGGCCGGTCTGCAAACCGGTGTAAACGCGGTACGCTGAGCCCGCGCCAAAGTTAAGAACACCCATCTTAGGTTCGCCTAGACAAGGAATCAGTATGTTCTTTTTCAAACGCAATAAGCTTCTTATAATGGCGATTGCGATGGCGCCGGCCATCTTCGCGCAGAACCCATCGAACCGTTACGCACTCATATTGGAAGATCCTCCCGTTACACAGAGATTTGCAACGCGCGAGGCGGCGGAATCAGCCGATGGCCGAAGTTACCGGCAGCAGCTCGAAGCCAGGCAGAGTAGCCTTCGCGAAGTTCTGGCGTCGCGACATATTACCGTGACTGGCTCGGTGACCATGCTCACCAATGCAATCTTCGTGGCCGCGCCGAAGGAGCGCGTGGATGAGCTGAAGAGCATTCCGGGCGTGAAAGGCGTGGTCCCGCTGCGGCGCCATCATCTCGATCTGAACCGGGCGACTGGTTTGCTGAACGCCCCGGCCGCATGGGGCGCGCTGGGAGGAATACAGAAGGCCGGCGCGGGGATCAAGATCGCAATCATCGACACCGGGATCGATCAGACGCATCCTGCGTTTCAGGACAGTTCGCTGGCCATGCCGGCGGGCTATCCAATCTGCAATGTAGCCGGCTGCGCTTCTTACACCAACAACAAAGTAATTGTGGCGCGCAGTTATGTTCAGCAATTGGCAGCTGGAAGCGATCCGAACAACCCCGCCGCCGACTCCCGTCCCGACGATTATTCTCCGCGCGATCGTTCCGGTCACGGCACCGCGACGGCTTCCTGCGCGGCGGCGGCTTCGAACACCGGCCCGGCGGGTTTAACCTTTACCGGCATGGCTCCCAAGGCGTATTTGGGAAACTATAAGGTTTTCGGTTCCCCTATGGTGAATGACGGCGCAACCGACGACGTGATCATCATGGCGCTCGAAGACGCGTTGAACGATCACATGGACATCGCGTCGCTGTCATTGGGCAGTCCGGCGTTTACTGGCCCACTGGACACGGGCGCGGTTTGCGGGAATGCAGCGGGAGTGCCCTGCGACCTGATTCCGCCCGCAGTGGAAAGCGCGGTGCAGGCCGGGATGGTAGTGGTAATGGCGGCTGGAAACGAAGGTGACACCGGCTTTTCCGCTCCCACACTGAGCACTATTTCGAGCCCTGGCGATGCGCCGTCGGGAATCGCAGTCGGCGCAACCACGAACTCTCACTTCATGACGGAAGGCGTAGAGGTGCCAGGATCGGGCGTGCCTTCGAATCTACAACTCGTGGCAGGCGTGTTCGGAAACGGGAACGTTCCGATCGGCGCGGTGGCCGATCCGCTGGTGGATGTCACGGCGCTGGGCGACAACGGTCTGGCTTGTAGCGCCTTACCGGCAGGCTCGCTCACTGGCGCGTTTGTTCTGATCGAACGCGGCACGTGTCCCTTCGCAATGAAAGCAGCCAATGCGCAGAGTGCCGGGGCGAGCGGTGTCATCTTCTATATGGCGGATCAGACCTCGCTAGTCTCTCCCGACGTGGGAGCGGCCACCCTTACCGCCATCATGATTTCCAACAACGAGGGCTTGGCGCTCAAGTCCTTCATCGACTCGAATCCCGGCCAAATCGTCTATATCGACGCGGCGGCCTTCGAGCAGACCACCACCGCCTTCGACCAACTCACCAGTTTCTCTTCGCTGGGGCCAACTACCGGCAATAATGCCCTCAAGCCCGATCTGGTCGCGGTGGGACAGGACATTTACATGGCTGCCCAGAGCTACGATCCGTTGGGCGACCTGTACAGCGCCAATCGATATGCTTCGTCGGCGGGAACAAGTTTTTCGACGCCATTGGTGGCCGGGGCCGCCGCGCTAGTGAAACAAGCTCATCCGGGTTTCACGCCGGCTCAGATTAAATCCACTTTGGTAGATACCGGCTCGCAGGTTGTCACCAGCGACGATTCTGCCGACATGGTGAGTATTCCTGCGCTGGGAGGCGGGAAACTAGATGCCGGTACGGCTCTTCAGACGACTATTACGGCCAATCCGGCGTCCATTTCCTTCGGAGTAGTGACGTCCGTTCCAGCCAGCCAATCGTTTCAGATTACGAACGCCGGCACGAGCCAAGTGAATTTGACGTTGGCAGTCGCACCGATCAGTTCGGCAACCGGCGCAAGTTTGGCTCTGGACAAGCAAGCCTTGACTCTGGCCGCCGGCGCGTCGGCCCCAGTGAACCTCACCATCAGCGGAGCGCCGCCCAAGCCGGGATCCTATTACGGGGCGATCACCATTAACGGATCAGGAACCACCTTGCGAGTGCCCTATCTCTATCTCGAGGGCAGCGGCATCGCCAACAATCTCATTCCGCTCGGCGGCGATGGATTCGACGGAACAGTCGGTCGACAAATTCCGGACGGAGCGATTGCGATTAAACTTATCGATTCGTCGGGGGTGCCGGTATCAGGCGCTCCTGTGAGCTTCACCACGAATGGAAGCGGAACCCTCCAAAGCGCCGACACCCAAACCAATGCGTACGGCATCGCTCAAGCCGTCCCGATCCTGGGCTCGCAACCAGGCGACTATGACTTCACGGCCAGCGTGACCGGCCCTAACTCTGGCGGCCTTACGTGGGACTTCACGGGTTCGGCTCGCGCGGTGCCTACGATCGCAGCCAAGGGCATCCTCAATGGCGCCAGTTTTGAAATGGGCCGGCCGGTGGCGCCCGGTTCCTATATATCGATCTTTGGAAGCAATCTAAGCGATGTCACCGATTTTGCCAAGACGACCATTCTTCCGCTGGCGATCGATTACGCGATGGTTAGCTTCGATGCGCCTACGCCTTTGGGTAGTGTCAGCGTGCCCGGGCACCTTCTTTATGTCTCGTCGGGCCAGGTGAATTTGCAAGTGCCGTGGGAACTGCAGGGCCATGGGTCCGCCCAGGTAAAAGTGACGATCGATTTCTCTTACGGCAATGTCGTCACGTTGCAACTCTCCGACTACTCGCCGGCCTTTTTCGAGATCGGCGGCGGAAATGTTGCCGCGCTGGATTCCAACAATCAGGCGATTGGCACGAGTAATCCGGCGCAACAAGGGAAGACTGTCCAGCTTTACCTTAATGGTCTAGGACCGGTAAATAACCAACCGGCCAGCGGGGATCCGGCCCCATCGTCTCCGTTGGCGACCTGTATTTCAACGCCCACGGTAACCATCGGCGGCCAAACCGCGGCTAGCTCATTCTGCGGTTTGGCGCCGGGATTTCCGGGGCTTTACCAGATCAATGCGACCGTTCCCACCGGCCTGACGCCGGGCTCTCAACCGATCACGGTCTCGATAGGGGGACAGACCTCGAAGGCCTCCGGTATTGTAGTGCAGTAGTGGTGGTCGCGGCTTGTGTGCTGAGACCGATTACGAACGCATCCGGATCACCTGGATTGGTGCCCTTCGCTGGTCCACCGAACGGTTCAAAGATCGGGCCTGTGGAATAACCGGTCAGATAAATCAGATTGTTGGTGGCGTCGTAATCGATTCCATAAGCGACTTGCAGGCCGTCGCTTCCGAGATATGTGAAGTATTTGATCCCCGCGGGCCCAGGCGTCGACGGATTGAACTCGAGAGCGAAAGCGTCCTGAGTATTGTCGTAGGCGGATTGCAGGGCATTAGCGGTGACAGGCAAGCCGGCGGACATGGTCAACCCGGCCACATACAAGTTGCCGTTCGGATCCATCTTGAGATCGAAAGGTACGTCGGGGTTGCTACCGCCGAAGTAGGTGGAATAGACCAGCTGCGCCGAGCCCGAATTGGCCGGATTCAATATGGTAATGAAGGCATCGGTATTCCCACCGTATTGCGGCTGGAGCGCGTCGCTCGATATGGGGAAGTTCTGCGATAAGGTATAGCCGCTCACGATTACCCGGCCCTTAGGATCGAGGATAATATTGCGGGCTTCTTCCTCGCCGGCGCCACCGAGAAATGTGCCGTACTGTAGATAGCTGCCGCCCTGCGTGGTATTGATCTGCGCAACGAATGCATCGCCACCCGAGCTGTAGTTGGGGTTAAAGCTGGCGCCGGCGACGGGGAAGTTGTAAGAGTAAGTGCCGCCGACAACCCAGATCGTCCCGTCGGATGCGGGCGCAATGCCGAGCCCGGTATCCCAGTAACCGCCGCCCAAGTACGTAGAGAAGAACAGAGAGCCGGAACCGGATTGCGTCGGATCAATACCTGAAACAAACGCATCCTGGCTTCCTTGCGCGCCCTGGAAACCGTTCACGATCGGGAAATTCGTAGACTGTGTCCCGCCCGTCACCCACATCCTTCCTTGGGAATCAACGGAAATCGCATTTCCAGTATCGGTGCCGCTGCCTCCCAAATACGTGGAGTAAAGCGGGACCTCGAACAAGTCGAGCTTCATGACGAATGCGTTGGTAGTGGTACTGCCCAAAGTGGTTTGAGCGGCGTTTACGGTTGGGAAATTGGCCGATGCGGTTGTCCCCGTCAAATAGACGAAGCCTTTTGAATCGACCGCCATGCCTCCCAGCGAGTCGTTGAGGCTACCGCCGATGAAAGCAGCGTAAGTGATTTGCGAAGCCGGAGGTAACGTGGGGTCGATGATGGCAAGAAAGATATCCTCGCCGCCAATCGGAGTCGTACCCGCCGCAGGGCCGGCCACCGGAAAATCGCTCGAATAAGTGGTGCCCGCAATGAACAGAAGGCCGCGGGCATTGTGGCCGATGGCATATCCGATGTCTTGGGAGGAGCCGGCAAAATATTGTTCTAAAGTAACCACAGGATCGATCACTAATTCGCGCTGGTGGTCATAGCGGCCGAGAGCGAATCCGTAAGATCCGTCGGCATTCCTGCGAAATCGGCTGTCGATTGCGATTCTCGCCCCGCCGGCGGCGATCTGGTAAGCAACCGGACGTTTTAGGGTAAACGCCGCGTTCAGGTTGCCGTCGCGATCCAAGCTCGGATGGATATCTGGAAACGCAAGCCGGATTTGCCGCGGGTCGGCGCCGGGCTTGATCAAGAGGTCATATTCCAGCTTGCCCTCGTTGCCGTAGTAAACCAAGTCGACGCCGCGATAAAGCCCGCGCATCTGAAGGCGGCCGTAATTGCGAACTCTGCTCCGCCATTTAGAAGGATCGTTGCCGAGGAAAATGCCGGTGGTGGAGCGCAGCGTATCGAGGCCTTCCAACCGGGCCTGGCGATCGGCGCCTGCAAACTTGAAGCGCAGGGTCTGGGCGCCAGCTTGAACTTTAGCGCCATTGCCCTCGAAGACGAAGTGCGAGCGGGTACCGCGCGCGATAAACTCATTCGAGCCTGTTTCCGGCCCGGGTTCGAATCGAAGAGGCGAAGTAGCGAGTATGCGAGCAGCGTCCGGTGGAGCGGCGGCGAAGAGCGCGACCGAGGTCAGGGACGCAAGTGGAAGAAGAAAGCTTATTTTCATTTTGAAGCGAATGTTGGTTAGGACGTGCCAACTGTCACCCAGGTTAACGGAAAATGCATGCGATGGGGGCTAAAGGACTGCTGACATTACAAAACTTCACAAACATAGACGGTAGCACACTCGGGTTTCTGGTAACGGTATAGGAGGGCAGGGCGTCTGCCCAAACAAGATGCAGAGAAAAGCTCGAGAACTAACTATTCTTGCGGCCGCGGGCGCGATGCTGCTCTTTGCGGCGGATCCTTGGAAGACGAAGGACTCCAAAGAGTGGACCAGCGAGGAAGTGACCAAGGTGCTCACCGACTCTCCTTGGGCGAAGGACAAAACGGTCGCCCCGGAGGGAGCGGCGCAGCCACAACGCGGACGCCGGGGTATGGGCGGAGGTGGCATGGGCGGCGGAGGGATTGGTGGTGGCGGGATCGGATTTCCAGGCGGCGGTTATCCGCGCGGTGGTGGTGGTTATCCTAACGGTGGAGGCGGAGGGTATCCTAATGGAGGCGGCGGATATCCGAATGATGGCGGCGGCCGTCCGTCGTCCATGAACCTCACCATCCGGTGGCAGAGCGCTCAGCCGGTCCAGGATGCGCTGGCGAAGCAGAGAAGCCTGACTGCCGACGAATCCAAGGCGCTCGCCGACGCCAGCCAAAAGGATTACATCATCACCGTGGTCGGCTTTCGGGCGCCCAACCGGCGCAGCAGGAACGGGGACATCGATTCTTCGGATTCGAACGACCAGGATCGCGATCGCGACACCAAGGCCAGCAACGATGCCCTGCGTTCGCGATTCATAGATGCTGCCCGGCTGGTTCCGAAAGGGAAGAGCCCGATCTACGCCGAGGATGTCCAGTTCGAAGGACCGAATGGCGCCAGTGAGATGCGCTTCTTGTTTCCCCGGAGCAAGGAAATTTCCGCCGATGACAAAGAGGTCGTCTTTTCCTTTGAATCGCAAGGCATCAAGTTTGAACACAAGTTTCGCCTCAGCGACATGAACTACCAAGGGAAGCTGGCTCTATAATACCCGCGGGGCTCTCGCCCTGCTGCGGCTGGCTTACAATCGAGTCATATGCTACTGGTGCGAACCGTCGGCCTTGCATTGATCCTCGCGGCGGCCGCGGCGGCTCAGAGGCAACCTTTCGACATACAAGCGCTCCTGAAGATCCAAAGAATCGGCGAGCCGCTGCTTTCGCCCGACGGAAAGACGGTTGCGTTCACGGTCCAAAGCGTGGATCTGGAGCAAAACACAAAGCCAAAACAAATTTACGTAGTGCCTACGGCTGGCGGCCCGCCTCAAAGGGTCACGGCCGAGGGCACAGATAATGAACGGCCCCGTTGGGCGCCCGATTCGAAGCGAATCGCTTTTATCTCCAATCGCAACGGTTCGTCGCAGGTGTGGGTCATGAACTCGGACGGCTCGCAACCGAGGCAAGTAACCAATCTCTCCACGGAAGCCGGAGGGGTACTGTGGTCGCCGGACGGGAACAAGTTCGTCTTTACCAGCGACGTCTATCCGGATTGTCCGGACGATAATTGCGCCAGGAGCCGCCTGGAAACCGAGAAAAACAACAAGGTGAAAGCGCGCAGTTACACGACCCTGCTCTTCCGCCACTGGACCGAGTGGCGGGGCAAGCGGCGCTCGCATCTGATGGTGGTGAACGTCGACGGCACAGGACTGAAAGACTTGACGCCCGGGGATCGGGATGTTCCTCCATTCTCGATGGGAGGGCCGGATGACTACGCGATATCGCCGGATTCGAAGGAAGTTTGCTACGCCATGAACGCCGATCCGATACCGTCCACCAGCACGAACACGGATCTGTTCGTGGTTCCCATCGAGGGCGGCGAATCGAAGAAGATCACGCTGAATCCCGGCGCCGATGAGAGTCCTCAATATTCTCCGGACGGAAAATGGCTGGCTTATCGGAGCCAGCAGCGCCCGGGCTATGAAAGCGACCGCTGGCGGCTGATCGTGCTGGAACGAGCGACCGGAAGAGTAAACGCGGTAACGGACACGCTGGATCGGCCGGTGCAAAGTTTTGCCTGGTTCCCGGACTCCGGAGCGCTTTTCTTCACCGCGCTGGATCGGGGCCGGCAGAGCATCGAGATGATCCCCGCCACAGGCGGAGCGAGCCGGGTGATCGTCAGTGGCGCCAGCACCCTGGACGATATGCAGTTGACCTCCGACGGCAAGACGATGATCTATACCGGAGAAAGCGGCTCCGCGCCCAGCGAGATTTTCCGCGCGGCATCGACCGGCGGCGCACCGGTGGCGCTTACTCACCTGAATGACGCCTTGCTGGCCCAGTACGATCTGACGCCGCTCGATGAATTCTGGGTGGAGAGCACCGACAAGGCCCGGGTGCAGAGCTTTGTAGTCAAGCCACCGCATTTTCAGTCGAATCAAAAATACCCGGTATTGTTTTTGATTCACGGAGGCCCGGAGGGCGACTGGGGCGAGAGCTGGACGTATCGCTGGAACGCTCAGGTTTTCGCCGCGAATGGGTATCTGGTCGTAATGCCAAACCCCAGAGGATCTTATGGATACGGGCAGAAATTCACGGAGGACATTAAGGACGATTGGGGCGGCAAACCTTACGACGACATCATGGCCGTGGTGGATCACGTAGCGGCCCTGCCGTACTCCGATCCGGACCGGATGGCCGCGGCCGGCGGTTCCTACGGCGGTTACATGATCGACTGGATGCTGGGGCACACGCAGCGCTTCAAGGCATTCATCTCACACGCCGGCGTCTTTGACCTGCGTAGCATGTTTGGCAGTACCGAAGAGCTCTGGTTCCCGCTGTGGGAGTTTAACGGCACGCCTTGGGACAATCCGGAATCGTATGTGAAATGGTCGCCCAGTTATTATGTGAAGGACTTCCACACTCCGACGCTGGTGGTCACCGGCGAACAGGATTTTCGTGTGCCTTACCCGCAGAGCCTGCAGCTCTTCACGGCGTTGCAGCTTCAAAAAGTCCCATCCAAGCTGCTGGAGTTTCCCGACGAAGGTCACTGGGTTTTGAAGCCACAGAACAGCGTGCTCTGGTACAACTCGTTTCTGGATTGGATCGGGGAGTGGACCAAGAAGGGGTCGGCGCCAGCGGACGCGGCGCGGTAGGAAACATGGCAGGCCGGGGACCGTCTGCGACCTGGCTCACCTTGCTACATTAGCTGCGATGTCCCAACCTCGACTGATGGAAACGGCCCGGCTGTTCCTGCGCGTCGGCACTACCGCTTTCGGCGGTGGCGATCCGACCATCGCCATTTTGCAACGCGAGTTTTACCGGCGCCAGTGGCTGAGCCCTGACCAATTCGCGATCGCATTCGGGCTGGCGCGCCTGACCCCGGGAACCAACGTCCTGGCGTTTTGCGCCGCGGCCGGCTGGTATCTCATGGGGGTCTTGGGCGCCATCACGGCCGTGCTGGGCCTCACGATTCCGTCTTCGATTCTGGTGATCTGGTTGACCCGCGTCTGGGAACTGGGCGTGGAGCATCCCGCGGCGCGAGCGGTATTCGGCGCCATGATCGCCGC
>DATHOT010000149.1:0-2712 GCA_035484655.1 Bryobacteraceae bacterium
CCGGCGCCGCGCGTCGAATCGGAAGATCACTATTACAATGCCCAACACTCCAAGCTGATCGACCTTGGATTGCAGCCGCACTTTCTTTCCGACTCGTTGCTGGATTCGCTCATGAACATCGCCATTCGATATCAGGATCGCGTCGATACGTCGCTCTTTCTGCCTCAAGTCCAATGGCGGAGTCCTCGGAACGAGCGTGCCCGGCCGTCCAAGATGAGCGCCGCCCGGTCCGCGTCAGAAGTGGCATACTGATTTTGAGGCAACTCCAGAATTGTGTGGCATAGCGGGCTTTACACATGGACATCGCGCCGCTCCGTCCGGCCGGATCCAGAGTGCAGTCGCAACCATCATTCATCGCGGTCCGAACCAGCAAGGCGTTTTTGAGTCCGAAGCCGTCTCGCTAGGCGCCGCCCGGCTGAAGATCATCGACATCGAGGGGGGCGACCAACCCATCGTCTCCGAGGATGGCGGCACCGTCATCGTCTTTAACGGCGAGATCTACAATCACCTGGAGTTGCGCCGGGAACTGGAACAGCGTGGATATCGCTTCCACTCCCACAGCGATACAGAAACGGTTCTGAACGCCTTCCTGGAGTGGGACACCGGCTGTTTTTCCCGGCTGCGCGGCATGTTCGCGGTGGGGCTGTGGAGCGAATCCGACCGCCGCCTGGTGCTGGCTCGCGATCGCATGGGGATCAAACCGCTCTATATTGCACGCCGCGGCGATGACTTGTACTTCGGCTCGGAACTCAAGGCGATCCTGGTTCACCCCGAAATCGAGCGCTGGCTGAGCCCGGATGGTCTGGATTGTTATCTGTCGCTGAACTATGTGCCCGCGCCCTGGACCTTGGTAGCGGGAATCGAGAAATTGCTTCCAGGCCAATGGTTGGAGTGGCGTCGCGGCGCCATCCGAACAGAACCCTATTGGAGACTGCCAAAGGACTGGACTCTGCCAACGGGCAGCCAAGAGCGCTGGACGCCTCAAACGGCCGAGGTGGAGTTGGATCGTCTGTTGAAAGAATCGGTTCGAGAACATCTGGTGTCCGACGTGCCGTTGGGCGTCTGGCTGAGCGGCGGCGTGGACTCGTCCAGCCTGGTACATTACGCCGCCCAGGCATCGAGTTCGCGCTTAAAGACCTTTTCCATTACCTTTCACGGCCGCAGCTTCGACGAGACCCGCTATGCGCAGCAAGTAGCCGAGTCTTATGGGACTGAGCACATCGAACTGGATCTCAACCCCGAACAGGATCTGCCGGCGGCGATTCACGAGCTCGCGTACTACTGCGATGAGCCGAATGCGGATTCGGGCGCGCTGCCGGTGTGGTTTCTCTCGCGGCTCACCAAGGCCAGTGCGACAGTGGCGCTCAGTGGAGAAGGCGCTGACGAATTATTCGGCGGATACCTGATGCAGCGCGCCACTCTGCTGGCACGTGAAGCTCGTAGATTGCCTCCCGCGGTGCTCCGGGCCCTGCTGGCGGCAGCCCAACGCTGGCCGGTTTCGAACGATAAGATCGGTTTCGAATACAAACTGAAAAGGTTCCTGGAAGGCTGCGCGATGCCGCCGGCACGCGCTCATGTTTATTGGAGTGGGACATTTGACGACCAGCATCGGCGCTCTCTGGTTCAGTCCACGTTGCCGCCGGCCCTGGATCTCGTTTTGAAAGAACTCGCCGAAGCCGGCGACCACTTGCCGGCGTATCTCTGGTTCGATCAGAAATACTTTCTTCCGGATAATATCCTGACGAAAGTGGATCATACCAGTATGGCTCATGCGGTGGAAGTGCGGCCGCCGTTTCTGGATCATCGAATCGTGGAATTCGCCAGCTCCCTACCGGCTAGCCTCAAAATTCAGGGCTCGAGGCAAAAGGTGATCTTGAAGAACCTCATGCGCGGCAAACTTTCACCGGCGATTCTGAACCGCAACAAGGTCGGCTTTGATATTCCCACGCACGACTGGTTCCGCGGACCGCTCCGGCCATTGCTCGAGGAAGCCGTGGCATTCGCTTCCGCCGAACATAGCGAGTTCTTTCAGATCCCGCGCATCGAAGCTCACGTGCGAGCCCATCTCGAACGTCGAGCGAACTTGGGCTATCATCTGTGGGGATTAATGATATTGTTTTTTTGGATGAAAAAATGGGGAATCCAGACCAGGGTGCCGGAAGGACAGGCACGCCAGACGATGGAAAGCCTTTTCACTGTTACCTCATAGTGCTGCTGGTGGCCGCCGCGGTATACGCAGGCTGCATGCTTTCGCCTCCATCGCTGATGGACGACGTGGACGCAGTGCAGGCCCAGATCGCGCGCAATATGCTGGCGTCCGGCGACTATGTGACCGCCCGGCTGGATGGAGTTCCCTATCTCGAAAAAGCGCCGCTGATCTACTGGCTGATCGCGGGATCGTTGAAAATCCTCGGAGCGACCGACTGGGCCGCCCGTGTGCCGATAGTCCTTGCGGCTATTGCGCTGGCCTGGCTCACCACCGCGTTTGGGATCTGGGCCTTTGGCCGACGGGCAGGATTTTACGCTGGTCTGTGCATATCCACGTGCTTCGGCCTTTTTCTTTTCACCCGGATTCTGATTCCGGATGTAATGCTCACCGCCAGCATCGCGCTTTCCATGTGGGCGTTTCTCCGCGCCATCGACGAAGCCGAGCCACATCCACGCTGGTGGGCATTTGTGATGGCAGCGAGCCTGGGGACCAGCCTGTTGTTC
>DATHOT010000150.1:0-38937 GCA_035484655.1 Bryobacteraceae bacterium
CTGGTCGGCATTGCCGTCCGATTGACTCATATTCAATCCCTCGCAATTGCGGTTCGCAACGGTCTCCTGCTTTCGATCCCGAACAGTCTGACAGTCTTCGGCAATAACACCATGGCCCTGACGATGGCATTGCTGGTTTTAGTGCTGCTGCTCGAATGGAATCGGCGCGGCGAGAAGGGCTATCTCGTCCTGGGCGCGATATTCCTGGCAACGATTATTGGCTACAGCATCACGCTCATTTTTCCTATGGCCTTGACGCTGGGAATCTGGCTGCTACTGGGCCGCATACGCAGATGGCCAATCGCCGCAGTTTATTTCGGCGTGATCGGCGCCGCGCTCGCCGGGACGATGGCTTTTGGTCTGCACCTGTTCGGCTCCGGCAAGCCTTTAGCACTAGCGTTTGATAACGGTGCCTATCTCCGTCACGTTCTTTTTGCGTTTTCGCCACTATGGGCCTTGGCATTGCTAAGCCGGCAGTTCTGGGGAAAGCTGTCCTTGTTTTGCACCTTGATCGTCGCTTGCGTGTTGGTGCCGAGCTTTCTATATATTCCGAATACGGTAACCGGTCAGATCGACTTTTCCATGAAAATCGCGGCGCTAATCGCCGTGGCCGCTTGTCCGTTGGCATGCGTGGGCCTGGCGCGCTCGATGAAAAACTGGCGATCCCCGGCCGCGGCCGTCACTCTGGCATTGATCGTCCTGGGCCTCGTTTGCACGGCGGCGTATGCCGGACAATTTGCATTCCTGCGGCTTCGGCATAATCATGACCGCACTATGGCCTTGCCGGCCGATTACGTTGCCGCTCTGGAATTTATCCGCGACAACACTCCCTCCCAGGCCATCGTCATCGATCCGCAGTCGATGCCGTACGCGCTAACCATTCCCACCGTTTTCATCGGCGAGCGGCGCGTCTACCTGCCGACAGAATACGGCGAACAGGTGCTCGGCGATCTCACGATGTCTCCGGAAGTCGCCCGACGAAAACGCGACTTCGAGCAGTGGTCCAAGGACGGTTTTGTGGACGGGACCTTGTCGGGCCAATTTGCTTCTCAAGCCGACTATTGCCTCCTCCAGGGCCCTGGTCCACGCGGCCAGGGCTGGACGTTGATCCGAACCTTTGGCGGATACGCGGTTTGGGAATCAAAGGCTCATTCTCCGCATCCGGAGACCTAGCTCTATGACATCCGACTTACGGGAACTTGCAGCCAACATCGAGCTGCGGCAGGACGGCATTTGGACCAGCAAGACGCTCTCCGCCGTCTCCTACCCTGAACACGGCAACGAGACGTACTTCGCTGTAGAAGAATCGTCGTTCTGGTTTCGGCACCGAAACAACTGTATTCGCGCCGTCGTCAAGGCCCTTCCTCCCGGCGGCTTGTTGCTGGATGTGGGAGGCGGCAATGGCTATGTTGCTCGATGCTTGCAGGACGCCGGCGTCGATGTAGCCCTCGTGGAACCCGGCCCCGGCGGCGCGCGCAATGCTCGCCGGCGTGGCGTGCAGCACGTGATACAGGCCGCATTGGAGGACGTCAAGTTCCAACCCGGCAGCGTGGCCGGCGTGGGCCTCTTCGATGTCGTGGAACACATCGAAAACGATGTCGATTTTCTTCAAAGCGTCAGGCGGCTGCTCCGGCCCGGCGGACGTGTCTATCTGTCGGTGCCCGCCTATCAGTGGTTGTGGTCGCACGAAGACGTAGCCGCAGGCCACTGGCGCAGGTATACTCTGAGCGGCATCTGCAGCGTCTTCCAGCAGGCGGGATACGAAGTCGATTTCGCCACTTACTTTTTCGGCTTTCTGCCGCTGCCAATTCTGTTGGCCCGCGTTGCGCCTTATCGGCTGGGGCTTTCTAAGAGCGAGGTCAAAGAAACCGTGCAGTCGGACCACAACCCCGGCGGTCCGATGGCCCGCAAGATAATCGACACCTTGACCAGCCGCGAGTTGGAAAAAATCGCCAGCCTGCGCCGCGTCAGGCTCGGTGGAAGCTGCTTGGTGGTTGCCCGGTCAGGAATACTGTATGTCAATTGAAATGGCCGATCTGCCGGAAGGCATCAGCGTAGTGGTGCCGGTTTTTAACAGCGAAGGGACGCTGGCGCAGCTAGCCGTCCTGCTCGAGGAAGTGTTGTGCTCCTGTAGTCGGCGTTTTGAGTTGATCCTGGTCAATGACTGCAGCCGCGACCATAGCTGGAAGGTCATCTGCGATCTTTCCGACCAGTTTGATTGGGTACGAGGGATCAATCTGATGCGCAATTACGGCCAGCACAATGCGCTGCTGTGCGGCATCCGGGCCGCGGCCTACGATACGATCGTCACCATTGACGATGATCTCCAGAATCCCCCTGGCGAGATCCCCCGGCTTTTATCGGTGTTGCAGGAAGGTTACGACGTGGTCTATGGCTATCCGGAGAAACAGCAACATGGCTTGCTCCGCGATCTGGCGTCGGAGATCACGAAATTGGTTCTACAAAAAACGATGGGCGCGCAGACGGCCCGGCGCGTCAGTGCCTTCCGCGTGTTTCGGACCGAGCTTCGAGAGGCCTTCTCCCGTTACCAAAGCCCGCTCGTCTCCATCGATGTGCTGCTAACCTGGGCGACGTCTCGCTTTTCGGCGCTGCAAGTCCAGCACGAACCGCGCAAGATCGGTATCTCCAACTACACCATCGGCAAGCTCATCACGCACGCGCTGAACATGATGACCGGCTTTACAATTTTTCCGCTGCAAATCGCCAGTATGGTGGGCTTTGCATTCACAGCGTTCGGCGGCTGCATTCTGTTCTATGTATTGGGCCGATATTTGATTTCGGGAACATCGGTACCCGGCTTCCCATTCCTGGCATCGGTGGTCGCGATCTTCGCCGGTGTTCAGCTATTCGCGCTGGGCGTTATCGGCGAATACATCGCCCGGCAGCATATGCGGACCATGGAAAAGCCAACCTACACCATCCGTGGCCTGGTCGGCAATCCGGCCGGTCCAGCGTCCTCACAGACCACCAGCCCGAGAACGGCCGCTCGCAGTTGATCGACCTAGATGACTGAATCCACCGCGGCCACACTCGGTTTTTTCCTGATGACTGCGAAAGGATTGGCAGTTCTGGAGGCTGTCATTCGCGCCTTTGGCTCGGCTCGAATTGCGTACGTCGTTAGCGCGCGCGATCAGAACCTGGTTGACGACTCCTTCGAACAGATTGCCAAACTCTGCGACCAGAATGGCATTCCCTTTTTTGAGAAAAAGAAGCCGGCTTCACTCCTTTCTACCTACACCTTCGCGATCTCCTGGCGCTGGCTCATAAACGACGTGGAAGATCTGATCGTGCTGCACGATTCCCTTCTGCCGAAATACCGCGGCTTTGCTCCCCTGCCGACAGCTTTGATCAAAGGCGAGGATAAAATCGGCGTTACTGCTTTGTTTGCCGACGAAGAGTTCGATCGTGGCGACATCTTGGGTCAAAAGCAAACCTCCGTCTCATACCCCATCAAAATCAAAGCTGCAATTGAATTAGTGAGCCGCCTCTATAGCGAACTCGTTGTGGAAATCGGTGGCCGGGTGCTTCGCGGCGAGGGGCTAGTGGGCAGCCAGCAAGACGAAACGCAAGTCACCTATTCGCTGTGGCGCGACGATGAGGACTATCGCATTCGATGGCAAAACGACGCAGCCACCATTAAGCGGTTTATCGACAGCTTAGGTGATCCATATCAGGGCGCGGCGAGCTTGATGAATGGCCGGCAAGTCAGGATTTACGACGCCGAAGTGGAGCCGGATGTATGCGTCGAAGATCGCCATGTTGGAAAAGTTTTGTTTATGCGCAAGGGGTTTCCCGTTATCGTCTGCGGGTCGGGGCTGCTGAAAATCACGGCCTTGTTTGATTCGGAAACACGACAAAGCCTGCTACCGTTAAAGCGATTTCGATCCCGGTTTGTGTGAGATTTCGCGGCGAGTAATCAAAAGTAAGAATTCCAATGAACAATGTGCAACAGTATCGCATTCCTTTTAACCGATCTTCCTTGGTCGGCAAGGAGCTCAGCTACATTGCCGAGGCCATGCTGATCGGCCAGATCGCGGGCGACCAGGGTTTCACGAAGAAATGCCACGCGCTCCTCGAGCGTCTGTTGGGCGCGCCCAAAGCTCTGCTCACCTCCAGTTGCACGCATGCGCTCGAAATGGCCGCGCTGCTCCTCAACATCCGTCCCGGCGACGAAGTGATCGTTCCTGCGTTCACTTTCGTTTCCACCGTCAATGCCTTCGTGCTGCGCGGCGCCAAGCCAATATTCGTGGATGTCCGCCGCGACACCTTGAACCTCGACGAATCCAAGCTCGCGAAACTGATTACCGAAAAGACCCGCGCCATTGTGCCGGTTCATTACGCCGGCGTGGGTTGCGAAATGGACGCCATTATGGAAATCGCCAACGCCCATCAAATTCCGGTGGTGGAGGATAACGCGCACGGCCTGTTTGGAAAGTACAAAGGACGTTATCTCGGCAGGTTCGGCTGCCTGGCCACCCAAAGCTTCCATGAAACCAAGAATTTCACTTGCGGCGAAGGCGGAGCGCTACTGATCAACGATCCTGACTTGATTGAGCGCGCTGAAATCATTCGCGAAAAGGGGACCGATCGCAGCCGGTTTTTCCGCGGGCAGGTAGACAAATATAGCTGGGTCGACATCGGCTCGAGCTACCTGATGTCGGACGTGCTGGCCGCGTTTCTATATGGACAGCTGGAGCAGTGGCAGGAGATCCAGAGAAAACGCCGCTTCATGTGGGAATTCTACGACCAGCACCTTTCCGATTGGGCCCCCGGACATGCCGTGCAGCGGCCTGTCATCCCGCCCCACTGCGAACAGGCTTACCACATGTATTACCTGCTGCTTCCCTCGCTCGAAATCCGTTCGGCCCTCATCGACCACCTCAAGAAACGAGGAATCCTCAGCGTATTTCATTACCTGCCTCTGCACTTATCCATTTTTGGACGGAAGTTTGGCGGCAAGGTGGGCGATTGTCCGGTATGCGAGGACGTCTCTGACCGGCTATTGCGGTTGCCCTTCTACAATCAGTTGACGCAGGAAGAGCAGACCGAGGTGATTGAAGCGATCAAGGATTTCAACCGCCCACCGATAGTGTTTCTCCCGCAATCCGTACGGCAGGCCAATACCGAACCGCAAAAATTGTAGACCACCCGCGCACCGCCATCACGAGGAACTTAGGACCTTGTGCGTAGCACCCACCGTGCGCGGCACATTGTTCGAATCCAGATAAAGTATCTGGTACCAGGCGGGCGCATTGTAGTTATTGACCGGAATCTGGCACCCGTTCGTGCAATCCGTCACCGGATCGTCGTTCATCAAGCGCGGATAGTAACCCACGCGAATCGCCACCCTGGTCACTCCCGGCGGAAGCGTAACCGGAGCCGTCGAAAAGCTGAGCGTGCCCAGATCCGGCACGGCTCCCGCCGGCTGCGCATAATAGGTCGTCGTCTGGCCTGGTGAAGCGCAGAAATCCATAGTGTCCGATGTAGGGTTAGATGCCATCGGTGTGTACGTCAGTGTGTACCCGGTCAAAATCCCCTTGTACATCGTGCCGCCTGCGATCTGTATCGCGCTCAGATCCACGGTCTGCGTATAGCTCATCTCGCTCAGGCAGACGATCTTGAACATGTTCCCGTAGGATGATGATGTAACCATCGTCGAGAACATTGGCCCCAGATACGGTGCATTGCCGCGTGGCTGGAGGTTGTACTTCGTTTCGCGCGCCGTCATTTGAAAATCACGGCTGATTGCCGCCCACACACGGTTGGTCGGGTAATCCGGCCCCATCGCCTGTCCCCCGGTAACCAGGCCGGGGGCGAGTGCCAATACCCCTGCGTTGTTGCTCTGGAACCAATTCATCTTGTACCCGGAGATTCCGTTCGTCTTGTCCCACTCCAGCCGGGCTATGAACGTCTCAGGCCGCCAATCGAGAGAGTTTGGCCGGTCAACTCGCGGGTCGAATGTATAGCCGATATGATTCTTCTGGTACTGTAGTCCGATTGTCCCCACCAGATCCCTTCTGGCGGCGGACTGAAACGCCCGCGTATTGAGATTGCTGTACGAAATCCCGCCCGGAATTGACCAGATCGTAGACCAGACTGAACAATCGTCGCCATACGAGTTTACGCATTGATCGCTGTGATAAAGCAGAGACCCATCCGCGATAGCCGGGTCGTTCCAGTTCTTGACGCTGGTCGTGTTGTTATAGTTAACTCCCAGCATCGGTTGAAAGATCGGGATGTTCGCGCCGTTATGAACCGCGGCGTGGATCAGGGCGAAATAATTGTTGGGCAGAGCGCAATCAACACTCAGGATCAGGTTCGGATCGGTTGCCGAATTGTACGTTCCTGCTGTCGCCGTGGTCGGGATCGTGAAGCTATTCGCCGTGGCTCCCGTGACCACGGCTACCGTATTTAACGCCGCGTTGGTCGCATTCATGATGTGGACCGACTGGCCGTTCGCGATACCGTGTCCCGCGTAATTAACGGTCAGCATCGCCCCGTTCGAGACCAAGCTGGATAGACTAGTGTTGCTCCCGGTGATGTTTCCGTTGGCATCCAACACTTGGGTCCAGGTCTGGTAAGCATTATCCACGACCCCCACGAACTTGGGCAGAACACAAGCGAGAGTTCCGTTGCCGGCGCCGGCGGTAGCAGCATACGGATAGCTCCACATGTACCGGCTTTGCAGGCCTGCGTCGGTGCCGGACGTATACGTCCCGGGCCCACAAGTCGTCAAAAACGTGTAAGCGATCGTTATTCCCTGAGCATTGGAAGTGTGACTCGTTACCGGGTGCCAGCCGTTCAAGCAGGTATTCGTTGCGCCTGAATAGAAGACCGCCGCGCCTTGCCCGGTAGCCTGATTCCAGTCGGCGTAGATATTCATGAAGGCCGTCACTGTCGCCACGCCAGCTGAAACCACGATAGGTCCCGGAAAATTCACTGAGCCAATACCCGGCGTTGGGTTCGGAAAGTCATTTCCTATCTTGGCGCTGATCTCATCTACTCCATCTAAGGCGTGAACCGTCTGCAGCGTGGCAAGGTTCGCTATGTAGGCGGTCAGGCATGCTAGCCGATTGAAGGTGAGATTGTTTGCAATAGCTCCGTCGAAAATCGCCGGATACTCGATGTTTTGGAAATCGTACTCCATCGCAATGGAATATTGCTGTGCGAATGCTTGCAGCCAAAGGTCTATTTGCTGCAGTGCTGAATTACAGGTTGAGCTACTCGGATCGAAGATCGATGGGCCGGGCTCGGCCGACGTCACCGCCGCCGTAATTCCACTGTCGTTCATTAATGGACCCATCCACGTACTGCGTTGCGTTATGTCGCTTTGAAATTGAGTGGCATAGATCGGATCCATGAACCACCAGGAAGTCGGGAAAAAACTCTGCCCAGGTGTGTAGGTGTTGATGACGCCGTTGGTTTTGGAGAAGTGCGGGAAAGTGGCGTTGTACTCTACCTGCACGTAGGTCGGCCGCGGATTCGGAAGCGCATTTCCGCTATCGCAGGTCGCGCACACCTGCTGCACCTGCCCCCATCCGGGACTCAACGCCGTAACCATTCCGGTCGATGAATTCACCGACGCCACGCCGCTGAAACCACCATCGTCCGTGTAGTTGTAGGTGACGCTATTGGCGGCAATAGCCGTGCTCGATAAGTCCGTATTCACGATCTTCGGTGCAATCGAGATAGAGCTCGGGCATGTAGCCGTTGGGATCAGGCACAGATGGATGTAGTCGTAGGCCGGCCGCAATTCCATGGAATGTGCGCCGTTCGAAGTCGTGAAGGTTGCATAAGCGAACGCCACTGGGTAGCTGTCAAAGATGTCCAGCGGAAGTGTGGCCCAGTAGCCGGGACGCATCCGGTAAGAAACCGTATGGGTGCCCGAACCCCCGCTCGAGAAAGTGATCGGCGCGCCGCCGGGTGTATGCGAGAACGATGCCGTGTTGTTGTCAACGTAGTTGGCATAATAAGCGTTGGTGACTATCTCGGTCCCGGAGCTTCCGAAGGCGGGGGACGGCCAGGTTCCGTCGGGGCAATTCGGCGCGTTCACGGTGAACGTGTTGTTGACCACCGACTTCACCGAGTAGGATCCGTCGCACGCATTGGTATAAGAAGCCGGGTTTCCGGTTATGAATCGATAGATATTGACCGTCGCCCCGACAGACATCCCCGGCGAGGAGCTTAATGTGATTGATATAACTCCGCCGCTTGCGCTTCCCGCTGTAACTAAGTTTGTCGGATCGGTGATGGATGGCATCCCGGTCAATGGATTTATCCAGCCGAAAACCTTGCCGCTGAGCAGCGGCGCGCTGGTCCCGGAATCCGTCGGTAGCGTTCCGGAGGAGCTAAAAGCTACCGGTCGGTTGCTCACCAGCCAGTGCTGCTGCGGACTCGTCAGCGTAACATTAGAACCGCTCACATTTCCGGCGGCAAAAGTATTCCCGGCGATGTAAGGATCTCCGCCGAATTGCGAGCCCAAGCCGTCGCCACTGAACGTAAACCAGACTTCGTGGGTTCCGTTTGGAACGCGGTAGCTCTTGAATGTTCCCCCCGGCTGGCCTGAGCCCGAAAAACCGCCATTACAAGAAAAGTTCGTCCACGTGTCGTCCGACCCGATATTCTCGCGCCCGTCGATTCGAAAAACCCCGCCGCACGCGCCGCCAAAGTTGTGCCCATTCCATTCAAGAGGCGCAATCGTCCCCGAGCCGGAGGTCGGTACGGATGGAATGTTATTCCGTAACCCGTTTAGCCTGACCTGCTGTGTTGTAACCGCTGAGCTGGCCAGCACGTTTCCGAAGACGTCGTACGCAATAGCCTGAAAAGTGGCGTCTCCGTCCCCGGGAAGTCCGACGAAGATCGGCACCGCCCACGGCGGGGAAGCCGAGCAGTCGCTGGGCTGGACGCGCTTGCCGTTATAACGCATACAGACCCGCGCAGTGTGATTGCCGGAGCCTTCGGTGAGGGAGATAGCTGGGGTAAAGACCGTACTGGCGATAGGCGCGCCTAGATTGGTGATGCTGATGGACTGCGCCCAGGCAGCGCCGCCCAGACAGATTCCCAACAGTGCAATAATGCCACCGGGCTTCCAAACCTGATTTTGCGTGACGTGATTTCGCTTACTCATACGATCAGAAGTAAAGCACTCTCCAAAACTCTCCCACTACCGAATCTCCGCTCCCTCCCGCATTAGCAACCAACGTCAGCATCTGTGTGGCAGTGGTATCCACCGTCACACTCGCGACCGGTGTGGCTCTGGCAAAATCAGTTCCATTCACCCCCGGGCTGGATGCAAAATCAAAATAAGACAGGCTGATTTGTTGAGTTCCGGTTGCGCCTGGATTATTACAAATCATGATGTCCCGATAGCTGTCGATTCTCGACAACGCCGGACTGGTAATGATCACGCTCCCAGTGCCGTACTTTATCTTTATCGCCGTCGCTAACGTCGAAACGTTCGTATACAAAATTGCGGTGGAAACGACTAAACAATGTCCCGCCGCCATCAGTCCACCGGGAATCGAGGTACTGAAGATAGTTGTATCAGAGCCGTTCGTAATGCTGATGCTACCGGTTTGCTTCTGCCAATCTACAAATGGACCCTGGACCGCGACGGGATTGCCCGCGGCCGATGTGCCGATGAAGTTCGCTGATATAGGCATGGCCGGATCTGGAGCGAGCACAAACGCGTCTACCACTGGCGGCCCGCTTGAATGCGCCCGCAAAATGTAAGGCACGTTGGCGCGGCATTGGTTGGCTGCAATTGCCGACAGCGCACCCGAAGCGTTCACTACATCAATCGGAATCGGCCCCAGCGCGTTGACATTGATCGTATCCGACCCTTGACAAGCCACATCCGGCGTCCACATCAGTTCCATGTTCTGCGTATAAATGCTCAGCGCCGCGTTGAGAGCGCACGTGTGCGTCGCCGCTGCTCCATTCGCCGAAATGCACCGCTTGTCGTCGCCCGCCTGATCCGTCGCGCGGCTTAAAGCGAAGGCGGTGTCTACCGCCGGCATGCAGTCGACGCGATTCGCCCCGGCATTGTTACTGCACACTTCGATGATGCCGTTTCCAGAATTGAAGTTCAACGTAGGCTGAGTGGCTTGCGTGATGCCCCCTACCGCTACATTCATGGGCGGCCCTTGCGGTCCGGCGGGACCAGGCGTGCCGGCTTCTAATGTCCAGGCGTTTAGCGCAGTGCAACTGTACAGGTTCGCGCCGGCAGAAGCGTTGGTCTTGAAGAAAGCTTCTCCGATAGAACAGGTCACTGGCAGCGTCGTTCCTGATTTGAACGGCTTGGTCGTGTTTGCGCCCGTAAAATCAACGCTCTTGGTTTGTGTCCGCAAGTCAACCAGCGTTTGTCCATATCCCTGGCTCAGCACCAGCAGCACTAGAATCGGCCCTTGAGAATTCTTCATTCGCGCCTCTCTTCCGCCCGTTCGTCTTCAGACTCAGATTAAGGCACCGCGTAAGGGCTTAGAAACAAGACCTGCTTCTAATGCATTGTAATCTCAGGATATAGGTTTCTTGGAAGTACGTGACTCATTGCTAAGAGCGCAGGGTTGTCAGTTCGATGAACTTCCTGCGACTGGTCGCCGCTATCGTGATGTGGCTGGCCGAGGCTCTATTGACTGCAGGGCTGTGAGCCGTCAACCAGCGAGGGCGCCGAGCAAGTCGCATTCAGGTCGGCCGTCCAGTTGGCATTTGGCCATACTGTTTGGGCCCAGGCCGCGAGTTGGCCGACCAAAGTTGGATCGACACCAAAGTATTTGAAGCGTGGAATGACGTACCAGACCCAATCGCCTAATTGTCCATTGGGATTCCCTAACGGCACCGGATTTACGGTTGGGCTGGCCCAGCCACCCGTATAAAACTGTTGCGGCGTAAACTGCTGCACCTCGGCCAGCCAACCACTTAAAATGCCCGTCATAAGGGCTGTTTTTTGGGCTGGAGTGACGCTCGGCCATTCGAATTGGTTAGCCTGTTCAATAAACATCCAGTTCATACCAGCAACCAGCGGGTCCCAACCTTCATACCCCAATTGCGGTCCGAGGCCATTATTGATGATCTGGATGGCCTTACCCATAAACATGGCGAGCAGCGCTCCGTCATTCGTATTTGGGCCCAGAGTGCCCATATCTAATACGAATCCGAAGGTATAGCCCCAATCAATGGGATCGTGGTCGCGTTGCTGGCCATTTGAGTCGTTGAGAATTATCGCTAAGTGATACCAGATGTGGGACAGGTAAACGTAGGTCGGGTAACTGCCGTTTCGCAAGCCAACCGCTCCACTAACCCCGTCGACGTGGGGCATTTTCAACATGTGTGGGGAAACTGTAAATGTGTGTCCGCTATACCAGGCCCGTGGATTCACCTCTGGCCCAGACCCAAAAATATTCTGCGCAAATCCTTCCAGTTGGAATTCATTCATCAACTCCCAGTTCTTTACCTGCCCCCATTGGGCCAGCGAATACATAGCATCCACCATGCTGGGAGTCCACAATGCCGGGTTGTTCCAGACGGGCGTTCCTAGCGTGACATAAATGCCGTAGTACGCCAGCTTCCAGTTGTCAAAGTTAGGTTGTTGGGCAACATAAGCAGCCGGATCCAATACCACCAAACCGGAACGGATGGTCTGATACAGCGACAAATACTGGCTGCTGGTGAAACTGGTTCCAAAGGCATCCATGGGATGCGTGCCGGGCAGCCACTGGTTCCAATCCGGAAACTGATAGGGAACTCCCATCTGCCGGAAGTTGATATGCGCCGTATCGGCAAAGAAAGAATTTTGGATTCCGTTCGGAAACTGCTGAGTCAGTATTTCACTGTCGTTATCCAGCACAGCGTCAAGTCCGGCGCCGGCTGCCCATTCAATGACGGGCTGCGAATCCAGCCCCGGCCCGGGTTGATAGGGCGGATTCCAGGGCCGCCCCGGGTTGACAACATTGATCGTTCGGATATAGCTGGCGATCTGATCGCCCTGCTGGGCCGTCAGTCCGTGAAACATCGATCGCGTGCGAATCGAGTTATTGGAGTAATTAAAGTATTTGAGGTCCCGGCCGTCCTGGGTATGGCAATCGGTACAGTGCGCCTGAATCGAAACCGGCCCGTTGGGAGTGGGGTGAGTGAGAGGCGCTGTGTACCATAACGTCTTGCCCGCGGAGATATCGGACGCCTGGCTGGAAGGTGGCAGCCAGGTATTGGGATCCTCGTAAACAAAAGCGGCCGACGAGAGCAACGAGTTGCTGTTCGCATCCAGGAAGTTGAAGCTCAGGACGCGGAAGCCGCTTACCCGGCCGTCGGTTCCGTTGAATCGGAAGCTAATGGTATTGGTCCCTTGAATGAGCGCTCCCGGGGGCACGCTCATGGTCATTTTTAGGGTACTGAATCCGCCCCCGATGCCACCATAAGCGGTGGCGTTACCCAAAAGAGTGACCGTGCTGTCGCTGATCGCGTGCCATCCCGAATTGTTCACTTCGACACTGGCCTGGGTCTCATACCGCAGCCCGTGGATGCTCATCGACAGTGTGAGTGCCCCGGTTAAATTCGAGCCTGACGGAATATTGAATGGCACCGTTACTATCGTGCCGTCGAGGCCGATCACCTCAACCGGGAGTTGTATCGGCGGTGGCGGTGGCGGTGGTGTAGCCGCAGCCAAGGTAACCGTAGCGGATGCCGCCTTGGTGGGATCCGTAGAAATTGCAGCCTGTATAGTAACGGCCTGTTGCTCTGATAGCGCGGCTGGCGCTGTGTAGAGCCCGCTCGGGCTGATGCTCCCCACATTTGGGCTGATGGACCACACGACTGCTGCCGTGCCCCCCTGGATGGCTGCCGTAAACTGTTGTGTACCGGAAGCTCCCAGCGTAATTTGCGCGGGACTCAGGGTGATCGACATCGGCAGCGAAGGCTTGAGCGTAATCGAACTTTGGGCGGTTTTTGACGAGTCCGCCAAGCTTACGGCGGTGACGAGGATTGTCTGTAACGTGTTGATTACAGCCGGTGCCGTATAAATTCCGTTGGTGATTGTACCAACGGGCGGGTTCAAGGACCAGTTTGCCGAGGTGTTTAATGTTCCGGCAACGGATGCGTAAAAGACAGCGGATTGACCGGCCCCGAGCGTAACCGAGGAGGGTGTCAAGGCAATGGCCACGGGCGATGCTGCCAGATAAACGGTAGCACTCGACGTCACCGACGAGTTCACTAGACTCCGGGCGACCAGCGTCACGGCTTGGGGGCTGCTGACGGTCGGGGGTGCAGTGTAGAGCCCGTTCACTGTTAAGACTGGCGTCTCCGTTATGGCATCCCAAGTCGAGGTGGAACTTGAAACGGTGAGGGTACCAATCGGCGGCATAACCGACCACGTTACTCCGGGAACGTTGGTTCCTCGGACTGTTGCCTGGAAGGACGTCGATCCGCCCGCCGACAGGGACGCCGAGTAGGGGGTTAATGCGATCGTTATTTGACCGGTTTGGGCTGTGACAATGGCTCCGGATAGAAGGATGAGTCCCATTGCAACCGATTGAAACTTAGGCATAGTTTGGGCTTCCGTACTATACATACTAGTACCATTGAGACCCCGCTTACCATCGTTCGTTCACCCTAATTCCCTCTTGGTTTATACGCACGTCATGCCTCGAATCTAAACTGGCTACGATTTCAGGCCCTATTCTGGATAGCTATACCATTGAAACAAATATATTTACTTTTCATAAAGGACTACGCTGCAAGAGTTCTTACTCTACTTCGATGGACTCAGTGGCTGGGACCTCGATTCCCAGGTTCTTGCAATCAGCGGTAACCATTTCGGAGACCAGCCCCTCAAACTGCGTCTTTGGACGCCAGCCAAGCTTGGACTGAGCCTTGGCCGGATTGCCGACTAACAGTTGCACTTCCGCCGGGCGGTAAAACCCAGGATCTGTGACAACATACTGATCTGGATCCAATCCAACCATTCCAAACGCCCTCTTGACGAAGTCCGACACGGAGTGGCTCCTGCCTGTTGCGATGACGTAATCGTCCGGCTCATCCTGCTGCAACATGGCCCACATCGCTTCCACGTAGTCGCGGGCGTGGCCCCAATCGCGCTTGGCCTCGAGGTTGCCCAACCGTAATTCGTTCGTTTGCCCAGCAAGAATCCGCGCGATCCCAGACGTAATCTTGCGCGTGACGAACTCGAATCCGCGGCGCGGCGACTCGTGATTGAAAAGAATGCCGTTGGAGGCATGAATTCCATATGCCTCGCGATAATTCCGCGTAAGGTCGAACCCCGCGACTTTGCTGATCCCGTAGGCGGAGCGTGGATGGAAGCGGGTGGTTTCCGTCTGCGGAATCTCTGCTACTCTCCCGAACATCTCGCTGGAACCGGCGAAGTAGAATCGGCATTTGGGGACGATATCTTTCAGTGCGGCTAAAACAAAGTGAGTCCCGTTGATGTTGGTGTTTAGAGTGGAGAATTCATCGTCGAACGAATAGCTGACAAAGCTCTGCGCCGCCAAATGGTAGCACTCGTCAGGTTGAACTACCCGGAAAACCTGATAGATGCTCGGAAAGCTTTCCAGCGAAGCAGCATGCAGGCGGATTTTGGCAACCACCGGTTCGAGCCGTCCCAACCTGCGGGAAGGATCCTCCAGCGCGACTCGCCGCACCATCCCGTGGACCTCATAGCCCTTAGATAGAAGGAACTCCGCCAGGTAAGATCCGTCCTGGCCGGTGATGCCCGTGATCAGCGCCCTGCGCGCCTCGGTTCGAGGTTTCGACACCGAATTATTCTACCTCACATCGGCACCCATGCCAGTAACGAAAGGTGTGTTCGCTGTCAGGACCGGAAGTGTTCAGCCAAGTCTGGAGAGGATCTGCTTGATCTTCTCGGCCACATCCTTGGGAGGGTTCTTCGAAAGACTTATGAGAAACTCAGACTTCGCTTCCGCAGCCTCTCCCTTTTGAAGCAAGGCCACGCCGAGATGATACCGGAATGACGCCTCGTCGGGATACTTCCTCACCAGCCCAGTAAAGATTTGAATGGCGCTATCATTCAGGCCCTTTTTCACGTACACCCAGCCCACGGTGTCCGCGATTCCGGCGCTGTTGGGAGCCTTTCGCTGAGCTGTTTGCGCCAGCGTCAGTGCTCGATCAAGGTCGGTGGATG
Source organism: Bryobacteraceae bacterium (assembly GCA_035484655.1). GTDB lineage: Bacteria > Acidobacteriota > Terriglobia > Bryobacterales > Bryobacteraceae > Palsa-89. The sequence continues at coordinate 15,170 of DATHOT010000150.1, forward strand.
TATCGGCCAGCATGAACGCCAGATTATTCATGGCGACAATGTTTTGAGGATCCAGCGCGAGTTGCTTTTGAAGGTTAGCGATCGCTTCGGATTCTCTTCCGGACTCGCTTTGCAAAAAGGCGATCACGGCCAGGACTTTGGGATCATTGGGAATAAGGTCTCGGGCCTTTTGGTAACTGACAAGCGCGCTGTTGAGATCGCCCTTTAACTGATAGAAGTCCCCGAGGGACTCATAGACTTCCACCGATTTTGAATCGTTCGCCTGCAGCCACTGATATTGTTGCATCGCCAGGTCCGATTTCCCGGCGCCTGCGGCTGTCGAGGCAAGCAGCAAGCGAACCGGCCGGGAATTCGGATTCTGCCTGAGCTCTTGCTCCAGCAGCGCCAGTGCTTTATCGGGCTCCTTTTGTGCGAGATATACCTGGATCAAGCCCTCCAGTGGCCGTATATCCTTATCGCCGGGCTTGTAGAGTTGGCGATAGCGCGTTTCCGCCTCATGATATTTTTTTTCGCGCGTATCCAGAACCCCGATGTAAAGATTTATATTCACTGAGTTCGGATACTGGCGCAGCAGCACATCCAGCTCACTGCGGGCCTGCACGTCATTTTTGCTGCCGAGCAGGGCCGCCGCATGCAAGAGACGGGCGTCGGCGTCGTTTGGATTAACCGCCAGGATCTCATTGGCCAACCGAAGCGTTTCGACGTAGTCTCTTTCCTTTTGACGGATCTCGGCTAGCGCCTTGCGAGGCGCGACATAACCCGGCCGAAGCCTCGCACTCTCGCTCAAATGGCCCTTGGCGGAGTTCGAATCGCCCTTCGCCAGGTAGGCGAGACCGAGATTGTAATGCGCTATTTCGTCAGTGGGGACCTTTTCGACTATCGAATTGAGTTCCGACAACGCCAAATCCAATTTTTTCGGATCGCTGCTTTCGCGAAGAAGGACGGCCCGCGCCAAGCGTGAGTCAGCGTCATCGGAAGTCTCTTTTAGGACTTGACTGAGCTGGCCGATCGCCTCGTCGCGCTTGCCCTGCATTGCGAGAACCCTCGCCATCTTTTTCTCGTAAATGGCCTTTTCCTTTGCGCTTGAGCGGAGACCAGCCTGGTATTCCCGAAGCGCGTCATCCAGCCGGCCGATACTGACGTCAAAATCTCCTACCACAGCGTGACCATTCGGAAATTTCTTGGGGTTGTTGAGCAGCGTTTGCAGCGTCTGAACCATCTCCGGTTCACGCTGAAGCTGGCGATACAGACCCGCGAGTTGCAGAACCGGCGTGGCGTCATTCGGCATGTTGGCGATTTTGGATTTCAGAAGAGATTCGGCCTCCGGTATTCGCTTGGTCTGGACGTAATACTTCAGCATTACGTCATACACGGGTCCGAAATCCCGGTGAGCATGGAAGAACTGCCGGGCCAGGCTCTCGGCTTCGCCAGGCTGATTGAGGCGAAGCAATACCTGCAACATCGGTGAGATGACGGCGGGCTCCAGAGGTTTAATTCCATTGGCCCTTCGGAAGGTCGTCAGAGCCTCGGACAGTTTACCGTCGATCGCTAAAATATCAGCCTGCAGCCGCAAACCCTCAACCGAATTCGGGTTCTTCTTCAGCAAATATTGAGCGGCGTTCGTGACGGTATCGTAGAGCATCTGCGCTTTTTGCGGACTGCTGTTGTAGGAACGCAGCGCCAGATCGGCCAATTCCACCCGGATGTCGTCGCGGTCAGGTGCGATCGAAATCGCCCTTTGCAGTTCGCCATAAGCATTGACTGGATCTTCTTGTTTTTGCTCGGTCAACGCCAGACGATAATGCGCTTCCGCGAAATTGGGGTTTCGCTCAATGCTGTTGCGGTAGTTTAGGGCTGCCTCTTCATATTTGCCTTCCGAATAGTACCGGTTGCCCCGATCAACATACGATTGGGGACTACGGGAACATCCAAATTGGCAGTAGCTTAGCGTAATTGCCGCCAATGCATAGGCGGTCGACGACCGGACGGAGGTCAAGAATCTCATAGAATTCGAAGCCGAAACATTTGGTTGTTTTGGGGCGCTGTGTCACTAGTCTAAACGAAGCGACCCAACATAGTAAATGGTAAAGGCGGCATGGGCGTTAAACAGATTACGGTGACGACGGCGCCTGTAGTGGTACTTGCCGGGGAGTCCCTAGTACTGAATTGATTCGCTAGATCTTTACTTTCACCGGTATTGACTGTATCTTGTTATTTCGACGCAGGAAGACGCTCTTTAGGAAAGGACCGAATTACTACTTATGATTTATCGCAAACACATAACAATGGGGCTCTTGGGAGGCCTCTTACTGGCAATCCCGAGTCTCCAAGCTGCCGTGCTGGCTCCGGGAGCTATTCCCACGGCTCCTGACAGCTTTAATGGCCTGCCCTTGCTGGGGCCGGTAGCTCCGCTCGAAGCAAGCGCCGTAACCGCTGCTACGTTTTCGGGTACCTTGTTATCCGGTGTCTTCACTGACGGCGTAACTGGCGACTTAGACTTTGTATATCAATACACCGCGAACGTTACTGCTCCCGAGCAGGGCGTGGAGAAGATCACGGCGGCAAGCTATAACCCCTCAATTGCGGATGGAACTTTCGCTGACGCGTTCGGCGCCGGTGCGGGCGTGGACATGGGAATTATAAATGTCGGCCCAATTCCGGCCGGTTTCGTTGCTGGGACCTTTGCGCCGGATCTCGTGACCCGGAGCGGGGATGGAACGGTTGTGGGGTTCAACTTCGATGGTAACTTTGCGATCCCGGCTGGAGGGATTTCCGACGTACTTGTCGTACGAACCCACGCAACGACCTTTACAATGGGCCAAGGCGGCGTAATTGATTCGTCCACAGGTAATACAAGTGTGTACGCTCCTTCACCGGAACCTCGGCTGGCCGGTTTGGCTGCCCTCGGTCTGTTCGGATTGGTTGGCTTCTTCTTCCGCCGGCGTAAAGTTCAGGCTACGGAATAAGCACAACTGAATTCGGTCCATCCTAAGACTCTAATTTTCAGCCCGGATCGTCCCTTCAGCGGACAGTCCGGGCTTCTTCGTTTTACCTCGCTCCTCCCGCCTGCCAAGCTTATTTCGACAGCGCCAAGCTTGGCCTCAGCCTTGGCCGGATTCACGATCAGCAACTGGACATTCGCCGGGCGAACCCACGAAATAAACCCGGCATTTCGGAACAACATCCTTCAGTGCAGCTAGGGGCCGCCTTGGCAGGTGACACCAGCGATAAGAGTCCTGTGCGCCTCGGTCCTTTGTTCCGACACCGCATCGTTTTACCTCACATCGGTTCCCGGTATGATGTCTTCACGCGCAAATCGTAGGGCGAAGTTGCGGCCACCGGGACCCGAGCTTGGGGTTTGGCGGCGACGACGATGAGCGAGGTCGGTTTCCAGGGAAGGAAGCGATCAATGCGGCGCCACAACCATACCAGGCGGTCAAACATATGGAGCTGAAAGCGGCTGATCCGCGACCGCCGCAACAGTTTGCCGGTGATGTACCAGCACGGGCGCGAGATGCGATTGAACTCCACGACGCGCTCGATCTCAAAGCCAATCTGCTCGAACAGGCCCCGCAGTTGCGGCGCGGAGTATCTGCGGCGGTGTCCCAGTACTATATCCAGTTGACCGTAAATCTCCTGCCCGCACGGCACCAGTACGATGGCGCGTCCGCCCGGCGAGAGAGCGCTATAAATGTTGCACAGTCCGGCTAAATCGTCTTCGATATGTTCCAGGACATTCAGGCAAATCACGGTATCCACCGCGTCGGCGAAAGGCTCAAAATCGACTGCCTTGGAGAGATCGCAAGCGCGCGTCTCCACATAAGGATGATGCCCGATGCGGCGCTCGAGGCGGGAAAGGTGTTCGCCGTCAATGTCGCTGGCGATGTAACGCTGGCAGCCTTGTGCGAGGACTCGTGTGAGGTTACCCATGCCGGCCCCAATTTCCAGCACTCGTTTATTAACATGCGGCCGGATGGTATCGGCCATCCATCTATTAAATCGCGGCGCCACGGAAAAGGCATCCAGTATCTCGGCGCCTGGATCCTTATAAAGGTCGCTGGTGAAGCAGAAACGAAGCATGACGCCGAGGGCCTGGAATGCATCCTTGAGTCCAATCTTCTTGCCTTCGTCATAAGTGCGGCCGCTGTAGCTGATGGGCACTTCAAAGATGCGTGCGTGGCGCTTGGCTACTTTAATGGTGATTTCCGGTTCGATTCCGAAGCGATCGCTGCGGATTGGAATGCTTTTGAGTAACGGCGCGCGGAAGGCTTTGTAGCAGGTTTCCATATCCGTCAGATTGAGGTTGGAGATGATGTTGCAAAGCGTGGTGAGCGCATGGTTGGCGACGCTGTGCCAGTAATAGAGCACGCGCCGCCGTCCGGCACTCAGAAAACGCGATCCATAAACTACGTCGGCCGAGCCGTCCAACAGAGGTTCCAGGAGCGACCGATATTCCTGCGGATCGTATTCCAGGTCGGCGTCCTGGATGAGGCAATAATCGCCGGTGGCGTGTTCGATGGCCGCGCGGATGGCGGCGCCTTTGCCGCGATTCTTGGGACACCGGATGAGGCGAATGAGCCCGGGGTGCCGCAGGGCGACGTCATCGACCAGCTCCGCCGAGCCGTCGGTTGAGGCGTCGTCGACGACAATGATCTCGCGCTCCAAGCCCTCCGGCAGGTGGGCCCGGATGACCCGCTCCAGAACCGTTTGGATGAACTCGGCTTCGTTATATAACGGCACGAAAATCGAAAGCAGCTTCGCCTTGCCGTTATGACCCTGCCCCAGGTACATTCTGTGTTATTCAGTTTAGCGCGCCATCGACCAAATTCTGCGCGCCGCGCTTCGGCCGTGTTGAAGCATGAGCCTTAGTGGACGAATGAAGTAATACAGCAGCCGGAGTTTCGCCGGCAGGCGCACAAATTGACTGTCCTTCTCCGTAATGGTGAAGAGAATTTCGCGCACCGGATACCGGAGCGCCTCAATGGCTAAATATTTCACGCGCACCAGAGGATGTTGTTCCAGCCCCAGTAAGGTGTCGTGAGAGCTGCCATTGGTCTGGCCGCTCGAGAGAAATTCGTGGCGGATTGCCCGGCCCACTGCACGTGTACGTTTGGCTGGTTCAAGAACCTTCGCAAGCTCGAGTGGTACGCGGATTCCCAACAACTCATCAGCCAATAATGCTGCCAGGCTGGCGGGAACGCGGGCCATCGGAGAGATCTTGATAATGTCTTCGACGCCGGACCAATCCATTGTCTCGGAATTGCGCAGCAGTTCGGCGACATCAAATAGCCACTTGAGCTGCCGCCAGCGATGCCTGGTCCCGTGTTGGCAAAGGGCTAAGAACAGATCTTCGCGGGACAGAACCGGGACATCTCCGAACGGTAGACGGACGGTCGCAGCTCTGAGCCACACCGCAGACGCATCGGGGCCGAATACGCGGGCATAGGGCGGGGCTAGTTGCCAATGCAGGTCGACAGCGTAGGAGCCATCGGGCGCCGCCAACGCGACCTCATGGTACAACTGCACGTTTTTGTATCTTTCGGAATGGCCTCTAATGGGGTGAAATCCGCGACTGAACAGGATTTCAACCGCACTGGAGATGTCCTCGACATGGACCATTATGTCGATGTCCTCGTACTGTCGCAGTGAAAGATCGCCGTAGGAGGCCATCGCCACCGCTGGTCCTTTCAAAGCCAAACAAGGAATCCGCTGCCGCTCAAATTCCGACACCAATTGCACCAGATGCTTCGCCAAATAATGGTTATAGGCCGAGATACGGTAAAAACTGGTACGAAGATGCTCCAAGACCTCGGGAGGAAGGTCGCTGCGGCCCTGGAAACAATGGAAGACGATTGGCGATACCTGATGGTAATCGCAAGCCTCGAGGAAGGATTGCCAATTCGATTCGAAATCAGCGCGGTCACCAGGTTCGTTCAAGCCTTTCCACAGGTGAAGAAGCAACCTGGTTCCCGCGCCGATATTTGTGGAGGCTGGCATTTCGACCTAGCACTCCAGTGTACGCTTGACCGGACTAGTTGGTCACTAGCGGCCGCGTCCTCCTCCACCGCCGCCGTGGAAACCGCCGCCACCGCCGAATCCGCCGCCATGGAATCCACCACCACCGGCGAATCCGCCGCCATGGAATCCACCACCACCGGCGGCACGGAAGCCACTTCCGCCAAAACCACCGCTGCGGCCGCCAAAGCCACCGGCTCCGCTACGAACGCTGTAGGCGTGCCCGACGCCGCCGGGCGAGTGAGCACCAGCAGCGTAGAGAGGATGATATCCGGGTCCGAAGTGATGGTAGTAGCCTCTACCATATCCAAAGCCGAGGCCGTAGCCAAAATACGGCGCGCCGAAAGCCAGCCACGGAGAGTAGAAGCCCCAGCCGAACGGATCGTAGAAAATTCCGTCGCCTGGAATGAATGTGTAAGCGCTATACCAGGGATCCCAATACCATCCGTTACCGTACCAGCCGTTGGCGTACCAACCGCCGGCGGCCCAGCCGGGCGAGCCCGCATATCTCCGGGCTTCGTCGACGTTAGCCTCCGCGAGATACGAGGACCGCAGGCTAGCCCATCTATAAAAATCGTCCGTGGACGCGGACGCCTTCTTATCGAACTTCTGGGCCTTTAGTTTTCCGGGCGAATTAAGAGTGAATTGATGGCCGTCTTTCACCTCGATGCTTTGACCGGCGGTTTGAACCACAGCCTTTCCGTCGAAAACACGGATCACGCCGCGATCCGCATCAAAATCGTACAAGCCCGCCTTTTGTAACTGCGTGCTTGCGCCATTGTCACTAATTCGAATGTTGTTTTCCGGATGGATGTCCGCGACTTCGACCATGGCGCGACCCTTTTGAAGAGTGAGGATCGTATCCGCCAAACCCGGCGAAACCATCTGCACAGAACTATGCTGATCCAGCCGCAAGAAGATACCCGGCGTAAGCAGGATCTCCGCTCTTCCGTTTTCCGTGGAAAGCGATTGACCCGCGGCTAATTTAGCGGATCCGATGGATTGTTCGCTCAGCGGCTGTGCGCCCATCGTCGCTTGCCCTTCGATGTAATTGACTGTTCCGGGTTGCGGGGGTATGGAGCCCCAAACGGGGCTGGATAACAGCGCAGCCAGGAAGAAGCCTCCAAATGCATTCAACCTTGACCGCATCATAACGTCTTATTCCTCTGCTTAATAGATGCGGTGGTGGAAGGCTGGGTTGCTAATGCCGGTATGGTAGAAAAGCCCAGGCGTTGGGCGGTATCAGCTTCTAGCGATGGTGACCGCCGCCGCCGGAAGGGTGTCCACCGCCACTAGAAGCATGGCCGCCACCACCGCCAGAATATCCGCCGGAGAAGTGCGAGCCGCCACCGGAAGCGCGCGGGGCTGAGTAGGAACGCGGAGCCGAGAAGGATCGTGAGGCCGAGAAGTTCTGGCGCGGGGCCGAGAAGTTCTGGCGCGGGGCCGAGAAATTCTGGCGAGGCACCGAATAGGATCGCGGCGCGGAATAATTCTGGCCACTCCTGGAGTACGCGGGCGCAAACGAGCGGTTATACGAAGTCGAACCGCGGTAACTCGACGCGGAGTTATATCCGCCATAACCGGGGGCGGTAGACCGGTACCTTAAAGATGCGGATCGCGCGCCATAATTCGGTGCAGCCGACCGGTACGAGCCGGCGTAACCGTTGGTAGACGCCCGGTTGCCGGCGAATCCGCCGAAACTAGAGCGTGCGCCGGTGCTAAATCCGCGGCCGCTATTAAATCGTCCGCTGCCATTGAAACGATCGGAATTGAAGCGGCTCGCCACCGCCCGGTTCGGATAGGGAACACCCATTCTATGGCCTGGATCATGCGCCCACGCCGTGCGGCCCCCAAAGCCGCCGCCAAATCGGCCATCACCAAATCGGCCGCCGAAGCCGCCATGGAAGCCGTAACGATTGAAGAACCCGGCGTTCACAAACAACCCGTGACCGAACCATCCGCAGCCCCAACCCCAGCCACCCCAACCGAGCCAGCCCGGGAAAAGGCCGCCGATGAAAAGTCCCGCTCCAAAGCCAAATCCAAATCCAAATCCCGGCGGATACCACAGATCAGGGTACGCGCCCCATGCCGGGGGGCCGTAGACATATTCGGGCTGGTAGACTGGAACGTAGATTACCTGCGGATTGGCCGGTTGGATCTCGATCGCATTTTGGCCGCCTTGGGTATCCATAGTCACTACTTGTTGCGGCGTCGATTGCAGCCTGCCGTTGGCTTGAGCTCTGGCACGCATTGCTTGCACCGCATTCATCACGTCGGCCTGCTGGGCCAGAAACGCGTTTCCGAGATCGGTAGTCCATCGGATATCGTTACCGAGCAGATTCAGCGCATCCGGGAATGCCACCAGCGCCTGGACGCTAGGATCCCAGTTCTGTTGCTTGGCTGCGTCCAACAGTTGCGTGCCTTGAAGGTTGCGATTGCGCTGGAGCCACTGCTGCGCTTCGGTTATCTCCAGCGGATAGGTACTGGCCGCCAGTACTTGACCGAGCAATGGATCGGGATAAAGCGCCACCGGCGCCACCAGGTTATCTAACTGTTCGGGCGGCAGCAGCGGAGGAGCTGGCTGCGCGGCCGGCCATCCCTGCGGAGAGCCCGCCGGGGCTTGCCCATATCCGGAAGGCGCTTGGCCGTACGCCGGGGGCTGGCTGTAACCTGCCGGCGGTTGACCGTAACTAGCCGGGGCTTGACCGTAACCTGCTGATAACGGGAGTAGCAGAACACAAAGAATCGCGACTGCCTTCTGAATAGCCGACCCAGCGCCAGTCATCTTTTTGCACCTCCACCGCTTAGACGCGCCGGGCTGAAGTTGCGCTTCCAGTATCTTCAGCGATCAAGTTCGAAGGCCAAGTATTGAAAGCGGCCGTCGCGCTCTATTTGGAGAACAACCGGGTCGCCCGGTTTCAAATCGCTAAGCGTGGATCGCAGGCTGTCCAGCAGGGCCACCGGAGAGGTGTTCACCGCATCGATGATATCGCCGGGCTGAAGATCGATGAATTGAGATTGACCTCCGGCCGCCTTGGCCGCGACGATAAGCCCGTATTGACGGCGCAGGCCCGGGATCAGGGATGCAACATCCTTGTCGATCTCGATGCACAAGATGCCTAGGCGAGCAATCAAATTCTTTTCCGGGTGTATGAGCCGCTGCAAAAGGTTGCCCTTGTCTGCACGCTCCCGAACCACGGGCGTCTTGCTCAACTCTTCTTCTCCACGCAGAACCGTCAACTGCAGTTTGTCGCCGGGCGTTCGGCGGAAGATATGATTTTCCAACTGAGCCGCCGACAGCATTCTTTGTCCATCTAGCGCAACGATGATATCCCTGCGCTTCAGGCCGGCCTCGTCAGCCGGGCTGTCCGGTTCCACATCCGCCAGAATGATGCCGTGGTCGCGTGCCAGATTCAGCCCCTTGGCCATGACGGGCGTGATGTTCTGGGCGAAAACGCCGATTTCGCCGCGATGCACCTGGCCGTTCTTGCGCAATTGCAGGTAGACCTCTTTGACCGTGTTGGCCGGAATCGCGAACCCCAATCCTTCGTTCCCTCCCGACTGCGACAGGATGAAGGTGTTCAGCCCAGCCAGCAGCCCGTTCATGCCGACCAGAGCGCCACCGCTGTTACCGGGATTAATCGAGGCGTCAGTTTGCACGTAAACCATCGGATTGTCGTCGCCGACCGAGCGTGCCGGAGCGCTCACGACGCCGAACGAAACCGAGTTCAGCAGTCCCATTGGAGCGCCGATCGCGAGCACCAGGTCCCCTTGCCGCAGGCGATCGGAGTTCATGAATTTCAAGGCCGCTAAACCTTTCTCCTCGATCTTCACAACGGCTAAATCCGACTCGGTGTCGATACCGATGATCTTGGCTTCGGCGCTCTTCAGGGCGCCCGGGTCTTCGGCCAGATCGTGGCCCGTGGACGGGCGAGCGAAGAGCACTCTTATAGTTACTGCGCCCTTTACAACGTGAGCGCTGGTGACAATGTATCCGTCGGAATCGACGATCACGCCTGACCCGGTGGTTTCTTCCCGCCCGAACAGGCTGACCGGATGACCGGCCGCCGGATCGAGAGAGGCGTATCCGCTAACCATAATCTGCACCACGGCGGGCGAAACTCGCTGCGCGAGCGAACGAATCTCTCCGCTAAACTCGAGGAGTGCCGAAGTTTTGGCGGACGGAGGCGTGACTTGGCCCGCCAAAGCCGAGGTTGTCGCGGCGATCGTCAGATAGGCCGCACCCCGAGCTATCCCGAGACCGAGGTGGGATAGAATCCCTCTCATGCCTGAGTGTACGGCCCGCCGCTACAAGTTTGTATACCCAAGATCCGCGATTTATCTTCGGTCCTGGGTGGTAGGGAGGGCAGTCTACCAGCTTCTCTGTCTGAAGATTACCATTTACTTGGTATTTCAAATCCGGGGCTAGCGGCATAGACTGAAGTTAATTCAAATCCCCAGTACCAAAAAACGGGCGCTCCCTTCCCTCATCGAAACCCCTGGAGCGCCCGTTCTCATTTGGCACTGGAAGCACTGAGAATGTGGCAGCGTATACGATCGATGTTCGTACCGGCTGAACCTCAAACGGCTGAACCTCAACCTAACAACGCGCCGCGCCTGCGGATCACGATTGTTTCCGTTCTGTTGGACGATCAAGACCGTTCGCTGATAGCCGAGCTTTGTTTCGAGAATCAATGGGATGTGTTTTTCGCGAAAACCTGCGCTGAAGCGCGCCAAGTTTCCGAGCAAATCAAACCGCACATCATCCTGTTAGACCGGGACCTGGCCGACGGCGACTGGAGGAACGCGCTCGGCGCCTGCGCCTCCGCGTCGCCTGGAGCTTGCACCATGCTGGTTTCCAGGGTGGCCGACGACAATCTGTGGAACGAGGTGGTCTGCAACGGCGGTTACGATGTCTTGCGTAAGCCTCTTCGGCAACCAGACGTGCTGCGCGCGGTGAAGTTCGCATGGTCCTACTGGAACAGTCTCCGGCAGGCTGCTACCGCTCCCAGGCGCGCCGCGAGGGTTAAGAAATGACGCGCTTGCGCACGGCGTACAAGATAAGCTCCGCGAAGCTGTGCAGGTTCAGTTTGTCTTGCAAGTTCCGGCGGTGAGTCTCGACCGTGTAAAGACTTAAATTCAGTAACGCTGCGATATCTTTATTGGACTTTCCTTCGGCTAACAGTTGCAGGATCTCCCGCTCGCGCGAGGTCAGCAGCTCGTAGCTGTCCTCAATCCCGCGCGTGCGTATCTCACGCACGTAGTCTTCCACCAGCATCTTGCTGATCTCCGCGCTAAAGAAGGTCTTGCCCTGGTTGACCGCTTTGATCGCTTCGATCAGATCGCCTTCCGCGGAATCCTTCAGCAGATAGCCCTTGGCGCCGGCTTTGAGCGCTCGGAGAACATAGCCTTCGTCGGAGTGCATGCTCAGAAACACGATGGCGATGTGCGGGAGCGCGGAAGCGATGCGCTGGGCCGCTTCAATGCCGCTCAGGTTGGGCATCGCGATATCCAGAACTACCACATCCGGGTTGGTAGCCTCGGCCTGCGCCACTGCCTGACGGCCGTCGGATGCTTCGCCCACGACGCTGAAGCCGGGTTGGCTCTCGAGTAGCAGCCGCAAGCCCCTGCGCATCACGGTGTGATCGTCAGCTAACAGGATGCGAATCTGTTTCACGCGCGCTTGTAGTTCCATTCTGCTCGCTGCTATTGAAAGGCAACTCGACGGTGAGCACAGTTCCAGCACCGGGCTCGGAATGCACGTGACAGACGCCGCCCAACTGTGCCACCCGCTCCTGGATTCCCAGTAATCCCAGCCCCTTCATTTGCGTTACATCAAAGCCCTGACCATCATCCTGGATCGATAGTGTCAAGCGGCCCGGCTCTTGTTGCACGCGAATGCGGACGGCGCTGGCGCGAGAATGACGCGAGCTGTTGTGTAACGCCTCTTGCACGACACGATAGATACAGGTCTTGTATTCGTCCGGCAAGTCGTCCGATATAAGCTCGGCTGCGACGCTAACGTCCATGGAGGTACGTTTGGATACCTCACGGGCTTGCCAGCGCAAGGCCGGTACCAGTCCCAGGTCATCCAACATGGATGGCCGCAGCAGTAGAGCCATATTCCGGACCACGCGAATGCTGCTTTCCACCAGCCCCTTTATGATTTCAACCTGGGCGCGCGACTGATCTTCCGACCGCATGCCCAATCCCGTCGAGAGATTCCGCAATTCAATTAGCACCGCCGAGAGCGATTGGCCCACTTCGTCGTGCAATTCGCGGGATAACGCTCGCCGCTCCGTTTCCTGCGCTTGCACCAGCCGCGCCGACAGATCTTTGAGCTGACTGCGAGCCTCGGCCACTTCCTCATATCGCGCCTGCGCCTGGGTTTCCAGTTTAAGGATCTTACGCGTGCTGAAAGCCGCCATGCCCAAGCCCAGCGCCAGCGCGGCTATTAGCGTTACAGCGACGCGGGTTTGAAAGGCCAGCAAGAGACCGACCACCAGATCGTTAGCGGCATTGAGCTGTTGTTCGTTGATCTCGGCGATCCGGCCGGCGATCGCCAGCATGTTTTGACGCCGTGGAAATACTTCGTCGCGCAGAAACGTATAGCCCAGCCGGCGCCGCTCGGCGGCATTCCATTTGAAGATGGGCGCGAGGATGTCCCAGTATTCCGTCAGCTCCGTCTTAAGAGCCGTGTAGTGTTGAAACTCTTCGGGCCCGATTTGGCGCCCGTAAGAATCGAGCGCGGAAACCATCTGTACTCGTACCTGTTCCAGGCTGGCCCGGTAGGCATCCGCTCTTTCAGTCTCTGGCTCCAGCAAGTAATCGCGGACATAAGTCCCGGAAACATAGACTTCCGATCGAATATCATTCAAAACGTGATTCCGAAACAGGAACTGGCGGCGAATTCGATCGTCGTTGGTTCTGAAACTTTGCAGCACTCGTAAAGCATCTATTCCGGCGAGAGCCATGATCGCCAGGAGGCTGCCAAATCCGACGATTAGCGCCAAACGGCTGCTCAGCAGCAGCCGATCGTGACCACGCCGTTCGGTCTTGCTGGTCGAAAGTTCCACGGGCTATTTCAAGCCTAACCGATCGAGGCTCCAGGTGAAAGGACATACCCGAGATTTGGGCCCGAAATACCAACAGGTTGGTATTGGACGCGGCGTGCTGACAGCGTATATTGTTGGAGGTATCAGTGTGTTAACTCCACCACGCCTCGATTTGGATAAGATCCACTCGCTCGATCTTGGTAAGATCCGCTCCATAGATACGTGTACGGTATCCAACGCGATTGAGAGGCTTAATGTCAGGCTGCGGAACGAAGGTTTCATTTCTGGCGGCATACGTTGCCGTTTTCCCAATTTCGAGCCCATGCTGGGCTATGCAATAACCGGACGAATCCGGAGTTCGAGCCCTCCCATGTCGGGCCGCTGCTACTACGACCGCATGGATTTTTGGAGCTACGTTGCAACCATACCCGCGCCGCGGGTAATTGTGGTGCAGGATGTCGATCCTATGCCTGGAGTGGGGGCCTTTGTGGGAGAGATTCACGCCAACATTGCGCAGGCCTTAAACTGCGTCGGCTACGTCACTAACGGAGCGGTACGGGATTTGGCAGCCGTCAAGGCGCTGGGCTTCCATCTTTTTTCCGGGAGCGTCTCGGTGTCACATGCGTATGCCCACCTGATCGAATTCGGTGAACCGGTTGAGATCGGCGGGTTGAAGATCGCGCCGGGAGATCTGCTGCACGGCGACCGGCATGGCATCCAGACAATTCCGCTGACGATCGCATCGGAAATTCCGCAGGTAGCGCAGCGCATTTTGCGCTCGGAAAGCGAATTGATTCAGTTTTGCAAGTCGCCCCAGTTTTCGCTGAAGGGCCTTTCCGATCGATTGAAGCAAGCATCCAAGGATGACCCATGCGCCTAAAAATCTCTGCTCCATTGTTGGCCGGGTCAATTATCGTCACGGGTTTCTTGTCGTCCTGCGGCGGAGGCGAAAAGGCCAGTGCAAACGCGCCACTCGCCACGGAGGGAATTTCGGTCGGCGTGGCGAAAGTGGGCAAGAAAGCGCTCGGCCGAAAGCTGACCGTGTCGTCCGAACTGGTTCCGTTCCAGGAAATCGACGTCTATGCCAAAGAATCCGGCTATGTGAAAAAACTGGACGTAGACTACGGCACGCGAGTGAAGGCCGGTCAGGTAATGGCAGTGCTCGAGATCCCGGAGCTCGAATCGCAATTGCAGCAGGACGATGCGGCCATTAAGAACGCTTTCGACCAGATCACGCACGCTGAACACGACCTGGGCCGCGTGCAGGCGCAATACAACGCACTGCATCTGCAATATGACCGATTGAACGGAGTCGCAAAATCTAAACCAGGCTTGGTGGCACAACAGGAAGTGGACGATGCGCAAGGAAAAGATCTGGCCGCCGAGGCGCAGGTGGAAGCTTCCAAATCGAGCCTGGAGGCGACCCAAAGCCAGTTGGCGGTCATGCAGGCCAAGCGCAGGCACGATCAGGACCTGTACGACTATTCAAAAATCACGGCGCCTTTTGCAGGCGTGGTCACGCAGCGGTTCGCAAATCTCGGCGCCTTGATGCAGGCGGGTACCAGCTCCAGCACCCAAGCCATGCCGCTGGTGCGCCTCTCCCAGGACGATCTTTTCCGGCTCGTCATACCGGTGCCTGAGTCGTACGTTCGATATATCAAGATCGGCGACCCGGTGAGCGTAATGGTTCCGTCGCTGAATCGCACTTTCCCCGGCAAGGTGGCTCGTTTCTCGGTGGACGTTAGAGAAGATACGCGCACTATGCACACCGAAGTGGATGTGCCGAATCTGGACAAGGTCCTGATTCCCGGGATGTACGCGGAAGCGACCATGACGCTCGATCAGAAGGCCGCCGCGCTGGCCGTGCCGCTGCAGGCAGTCGACCATCAAGGCGATAAAACCGTTGTCGACGTGGTTTCCCCGTCCGGTAAGATCGAGGTCCGCCCAGTGAGCCTTGGCATTCAGACCGCCAGCGAGGCGGAAGTGCTCGCGGGACTGCGGGACGGAGAGATGGTTGTGGTCAGCGATCGCAGCGGGCTAAAGCCTGGCGAGGAGGTGCGTCCCAAGGTGATCGAATTGGTCGAGTACCAAAACCAGGAAGACAAGCAGTAGACCAAAGCGAGAGAATCCATCCGTGTCCCGCTTTTCCATCCGGAATCCCTACTTCATCATTGTGGTGTGCCTGGCGCTGATGGTGATCGGCATAACCAGCCTGCTGCGCATGCCGGTGGATCTGTTCCCCACCATCAATCTCCCTGAAGTGGTGGTGGCGACTTTTTATTCGGGGATGCCGCCGGAGGATATCGAGACCGACATCACCAATCCGTTGGAGCGATTCTTCACACTGGCCAGCGGCATCGATCATATGGAGTCCCGATCGCTGCTGGGCGTGAGTATCATCAAGGTCTATTTTCAGCCTGGCACCAACGCCGATGCCGACGTCACGGAACTCTCCAATCTCGCCTTGGCCGATCTGAAACGCCTTCCGCCGGGGACGCTGCCGCCGGTAGTGCTGAAGTTCGATGCTTCCAGCCTTCCGGTTTGCCTGGTGACGCTCCAGGGCCAAGGCTTGAGCCAGACGCAACTGCACGACATCGGGCAGTTCACGATTCGCAATCAGATCGCGGTGGTGAAGGGCGCTGAGATTCCGCCGCCGTTCGGTGGAAAATACCGCCAGGTCATGATCTATGTCGATCCGTACAAGCTGCAGTCCCGGCAGTTGAGCCCCATGGATGTGGTGAACGCGGTCAATCTGAACAACCTGATTCTCCCGGCCGGCGACGTAAAGATGGGGTCCTACGACTACTACGTTTACTCCAACAGCCTGGTGAAAAAGGTCGCGGATCTGAACAATGTTCCCATCCGGACGGTCGGCCACAGTTGGGTTTCGGTGGGCGATATTGGCCAAGCCGAGGATGCCAACCAGATCCAATACAACATCGTGCGCGTCGACAGCCAGCGCTCGGCCTACTTGCCCATCATGAAACAGGGCGGCGACACCAATACCATCCAGGTGGTGGACGGCATTCGCGACATGCTCAAAAAGCTGTTCGACATTCCCCAACAGCTCAAGGCCACCGTGGTCTTCGATCAGTCCGCCTTCGTCAAAGAAGCGATTAACACGCTGCTGCACGAAGGACTGATCGGGCTGGCATTGACCAGCCTGATGATCCTGATCTTTCTGGGAAGTCTGCGAGCGACGGTAGCGGTATTTCTTTCGATTCCGCTTTCAGCCTTGACCACCTTTGTGGTGTTGTACACGTTCGGCAGCACCGTAAACACGATGATTCTGGGCGGACTGGCGCTGGCGTTTTCCCGCGTGATCGACAACTCGGTTATCTCGCTCGAGAACATCTACCGGCACCTGGAGATGGGCGCGTCGCCGGAATTGGCGGCCGAACAAGGTGGCGGGGAAGTAAGTATGGCGGTGCTGGCTGCCACTCTGACGACGGTCGTCGTTTTCTTCCCGGTCACTTTCTTGTACGGTGTCAGCAAGTTTTTGTTCTCGGCGCTCGCACTGGCGGTGGTGATCTCGTTGTTCGCCTCCTATTTCGTCGCCATGACCGTGATCCCGCTGTTCTGCGCGCGTTTCCTCAAGAGCGTGCATCACGCTCACGAAGAAGTGACAAGCAAGGGATTCAATGCCTGGTTCAACCGGGGCTTTGGAGCGCTGCTCGATTTCTACGAAGGAATGGTGCGGCGCGCCCTGCGGTGGCCCGTTTTCACGATTTTGGGGCTACTGGGTTTGTTCGTGGCCAGCCTGGCTATTTATCCGTTGATCGGACTGGCGTTCTTCCCGCAAACCGACGCGGGGCAGTTCACGATCAACCTAAAGATTCCGACCGGCTCGCGCATCGAAGTCACCGACGATTATGTTGGCAAGATTGAGGACATGATCCGGCACGTGGTCGATCCGGCCGATTTCAAGATGATCGTTTCCAACATCGGAGTGGTGCCGGACTTCTCGGCGCTGTACACCAGCAACGCCGGCCCGTACACCGCCACCATTCAGGTGGAGCTGAAAGAAGATCACAAGACCAGCAGCTTCGAATACATGGACCGGATGCGCCACGAAATCGCCAGCCGCTATCCGGACCTGCGCACGTTTTTCTCCAGCGGGTCGATGGTGGACGCCATCCTTAATATGGGCATGCCGGCGCCGATCGACGTCCAGATCAGCAGCGGCAATCTCAACAACGCCTACGCCATCGCGGAGGATCTATCGGCGCGCTTCCGCACGCTGCACGGAATCGGGGCGGTGTACGTGCCTCAGGACATGAACTACCCGGCGCTACGCCTCAAGGTGGACCGGGTCCATGCCGCCGAGCTTGGGCTTACTCAAAAAGAGATCGTCGACAACGTGATCACAGCGCTCAACTCCAACACCATGATCGCGCCAAACTACTGGGTAGATCACCAGACCGGCAACGATTATTTCTTGACCGTGCAGTATTACGAGCAGGGCGCACCGTCGATTCACAACTTCATCGACCTGCAGCAGATTCCTCTGCGCGGCCATTCGCAGGCGCCGAAAGTGGACGGCGTGAGGCCACGCGGCGGATCGCAAGCACTTAAAGTGGACGGTGTCCGGCTGCCCGTAGCCTCCAACGTCGCAGCTTCCGCGCGGCCCATCACGGTGCTGGGCAGCGTGGCCAGCCTCGATTTCGCAAAATCCCCCACCGAAATCGACCATTATCAGATTCAGCGCGTAGCGGACGTTTACGTTACGCCGTCGGGCGAAGATCTCGGCAAGGTCACCGACGAAATCCGGCGCATGCTGGGCACTTTGAAGTTTCCCGGTAATGTCCGAATCAACCTGCGCGGAATGGTGGACGGCATGCAAAAATCGTTCCAAAGTTTCGCTACGGGGCTTTCGCTGTCGGTGCTGCTTCTCTTTCTGATATTGGTGGCGCAGTTCCGGTCATTCAAGGATCCTTTCCTGATCATGCTGGCGATTCCCATGGGATTCATCGGCGTGCTGGTGGTCTTGCCCTTAACGCACACCACGCTAAACGTGATGTCGCTGATGGGAGTGCTGATGCTGGTGGGCGTGGCCGCATCGAACAGCATCCTGATTGTCGAATTCGCTC
The DNA here is from genome assembly GCA_035484655.1 of Bryobacteraceae bacterium. GTDB lineage: Bacteria > Acidobacteriota > Terriglobia > Bryobacterales > Bryobacteraceae > Palsa-89. The sequence goes on from DATHOT010000150.1 coordinate 33,330, forward strand.
ATCGCCTGGAAGAACAAGGCCGGTCGGTAGAGGACGCTGTGATCATGTCCTGCCGCGTTCGCCTGCGGCCCATCCTGATGACCTCGCTGGCAACCATTATCGGCATGGTTCCCATGGCGTTGAAGCTGGGCACCGGCAGCGAGCAGTACGCTCCGCTCGCGCGCACCATTATTGGAGGATTGACGGCTTCGGTGCTGCTGACCGTCTTCATCGTTCCGGCTGCCTATCTTCTCGTCTATCGCAGGAGGTCTGTTTAAACGATGCCGCGCTTCTCAATCAAGAATCCCTATTTCATCATCGTCGTTTGTCTCGCGCTCACCGTCATCGGCATCACCAGCCTGGCCCGCATGCCAGTGGATCTGTTTCCGCCTATTAATCTTCCCGAGGTGGTGGTGGCGACCTTCTACTCCGGCATGCCGCCCGAAGATGTCGAGACCGACATCACCAATCCCCTGGAGCGGTTCTTCACGCTGGCTTCTGGGATCGATCACATGGAATCGCGATCGCTGTTAGGTGTGAGTATCATCAAGGTATTCTTCCAACCCGGAACCAACGCCGACGCCGATGTCACACAGCTATCCAACCTGGCCTTGGCCGACTTGAAGCGCTTGCCGCCCGGCACGCTGCCACCCGTAGTGCTCAAATTCGACGCCTCCAGCCTCCCAGTCTGCCTGGTGACCGTGAAGGGCGCGGGCATGAACGAAACGCAGCTTCACGACATCGCTCAATTCCAGATCCGCAATCAGATTGCGGTAGTGAAGGGTGCAGAAATTCCGGGCGTGTTCGGCGGCAAATACCGGCAAGCGATGATTTACGTCGATCCCTACAAGCTTCTGTCGCGGCAGATCAGCGTGATGGATGTAGTTGACGCCGTCAACGACGAAAACCTGATTTTGCCGGCTGGTGACGTGAAGATCGGTCCCAACGACTATTACGTGTATTCCAACAGCCTGGTCAAACAGGTGTCCGATTTGGATGCCGTTCCCATCAAGACCGTAGGAACGCGCTGGGTCTCGGTGGGCGATGTAGGGGAGGCCAAAGACGCCAGCCAGCTGCAGTACAACATTGTCCGCATCGACGGCCAAAAATCGGCCTACATCCCTATCATGAAGCAAGGTGGCGACACCAATACCATTCAGGTGGTGGATGACGTCCGGCACTTGATCGGCAACCTGTTCGACATCCCTAAGCAGTTGACCACTGCTATCGTTTTCGATCAGTCTGTGTTCGTTAAAGAAGCTCTAAATACGGTGCTGCACGAGGGCATCATTGGCTTGGTGCTTACCAGCTTGATGATCCTGATCTTTCTGGGAAGCATGCGCGCCACGTTCGCCGTTCTGTTGTCGATTCCAATCTCGGCGCTGGCCACCTTCGTTATCCTCTACATGCTCGGCAGCACCGTAAATACGATGATCCTGGGTGGCCTGGCACTGGCCTTTTCGCGGGTCATCGACAACTCAGTCATCTCGCTCGAAAACATTTATCGTCACCTGGAAATGGGATCGTCGCCGCAGGTGGCTGCCCAGGAAGGCGGCGCGGAAGTCAACCTGGCTGTGCTGGCCGCGACCCTGGTGGATGTGGTCGACTTCTTCCCCGTCACCTTTCTCTACGGCGTAAGCAAGTTCTTGTTCTCGGCGCTGGCATTGGCCTTTTGTCTTTCGCTGTTGGCGTCTTTCGTGGTCGCGATGACCGTGATTCCGCTGTTTTGTTCCAAATTCCTGAAGGGCATTCATCACGAGCATGGCCACGATGCGGTAACCGATACCTCCTGGGGCGCGCGTTTCAACGCCTGGTTCAATCGCATGTTCAACGGCTTGTTAAATGGATACGAGCGCGCGGTCCGGGCTTCCTTAAGGCGCCCGGTGCTCACCCTGGTGGCCCTGCTATGCGTGTTCTTCGCCAGCCTGGCCATCTATCCGCTGCTCGGTCTGGCATTCTTTCCGCAAACCGACGCCGGCCAGTTCACGATAAACGTCAAAGCGCCCACCGGCACCCGCATTGAAGTGACCGACCAATATGTAGCCAAGATCGAGAACTTGATCCGGCAGATTGTTGATCCGAGCGACATGAAGATGATCGTTTCCAACATCGGCGTAGTGAACGATTTCTCGTCGCTTTACACAACCAACGCCGGGCAATACACCGCCACCATCCAGGTCGCGCTCAATGACGATCATCGAGTCGGCAGTCTGGAGTATATGGATCGCGTGCGGACCAAGCTGGCCGCGGAGTTCCCGGATGTACGGGCGTTCTTCCAGAGTGGCTCCATGGTGGACGCGATTCTCAATTCCGGAATGCCCGCGCCCATCGATGTTCAAGTCAATACGCGCGATCTGGACACCACCTACAACACGGCGCAGGAGCTGGCTCGGCAAATCCGGCGGCTTCCCGGCGTCGGTGAGATATACATACCGCAAGACATGAACTATCCGGCGCTGCGGCTGGATGTGGATCGCGTCCACGCGGCAGAGCTAGGCCTGACCCAGAAAGATATCGTCGACAACGTCATCACCGCCTTGAATTCGAACACCATGATCGCCCCCAACTATTGGGTCGACTACAAGACCGGTAACGACTACTTCCTGACCGTGCAGTTTGCCGAGCACGGCCGGGCCGCGATTCACAACGTGATCGATCTCAAACAGATCCCGTTGCGTGCGCCGAACCTGACTCAGCCCACCACGCTCGATTCGGTCGTAAAGCTGGCAAACGTCCTGTCACCCACGGAAATCGATCATTACCAAATACAAAGGGTGGTGGATGTTTATGTCACGCCTTCCGGTGAGGATCTCGGGAGGCTAACGGCTGCGATCCGGAAGACCATCGCGGACGCCCATTTGCCTTCCAATATCCGCGTGACGCTGCGCGGGATGGTGGAGGGCATGGAGGCTTCCTTCAAGAGCTTCGCGCTGGGCTTCAGCCTGTCGTTCATTCTTCTGTTGCTGATCCTGATCGCCCAATTCCGCTCTTTCATCGATCCGTTTCTCATCATGCTCGCCATTCCCATGGGATTTGTCGGTGTGCTGATCATCCTGCCGCTTACTCATACCACGCTGAACGTGATGTCGCTCATGGGCGTGCTGATGCTGATCGGGATCGCCGATTCCAACAGCATTTTGATCGTAGACTTCGCGCACAAGCTGGAAGAACAGGGTTTGTCGGTAGCTGATGCCATCGTGACGGCCTGCCGCGTGCGGCTGCGGCCGATTCTGATGACGTCGCTGGCGACCATTATCGGGATGCTCCCCATGGCCATGAAGCTCGGGACCGGCGGCGAGCAGTATACTCCCATGGCCCGAGCCATCATCGGAGGCCTGACCTCGTCGGTTATTCTCACGGTGTTTATCGTTCCAGCAGCCTATCTACTCGTCTATAGAAGAAGGAGGCCGAATGCTCCATCGGCTAACTAAGATAATCAGCATTGCGGCGCTGGCGGTCGCCGGCGGCAGGCAGGCTTGCGCCCAGACGCCTCCCAGACTCACACTTCAGGAAGCGCAAGCGCTGGCCGTCAAGAATCATCCGCAGATCCAAGCCGCGCAGAACGAAGTCGGTTTCGCCAATCAGCAGATCGTTATCAACCGCGCCCCCTACTATCCTGAGGTGAGCGGCGAGATCACCGGCTCCCAAGGCAACAACCTGTCCAGGATCGGCGCGGGCGATTTATCCGCGTCCCGGCTATTCGATCGTTTCGGACAGGGTATTGTGGTCCATCAACTTGTCACCGACTCGGGACGTACTCCCAACCTGGTCGCCAGCGCGCGTTTCAATGCCCAGGCCACGGCCCAAGAACTGGATGCCACGCGCTACAACGTGCTACTGGCCGTAAATCGCGCCTACTTCGACGTGCTGCACTCCCAAGCCGTGGTGAAGGTCGCCGAGCAGACCGTCGCGGCCCGGCAGACGCTCAGCGACCAGGTCACCGAGCTGGCCCGAAACCAGCTCAAATCGCAGCTCGACGTCAGTCTGGTCGACGTCAATGTTTCCGAGGCGAAACTTCTGCTCATTCGCGCGCAGGAAGGCATCCAGGGGGCGTTGGCGGAGCTGGGCCGCGCGTTAGGCTCCGACCAACCCGCCAATTATCAGCTCATCGACGAACCTCTTCCACCTGGGCCGCCCGATAAACCAGACGACCTGATTGTGCAGGCGCAGAATAACCGGCCCGAACTTGCCAGCCTGCGTTCCTCGCGCGAGGGCGCTTACAAATTCTTCGAAGCAGAAAAGGATCTCAACCGTCCTACCGTGAGCGTGATTGCCGTAGGCGGTGGCATTCCATTTATCAACACACCTGTCAATGCGCCCATCCCGGCTGAATACGAGGGCGTGGCTGCCAACGTGAATATTCCCGTATTCAACGGCCATCTGTTTTCGGCCCGGCGCGAGGCGGCCCGCCAGCGCGCCATGGAGGCCGATCAGCGTCTGCGGGATCAGCAGGAGCGGGTTGCGCGCGATGTTCGTGTCGCTTGGGCCGGCGCCATTACCGCCTTCCAGCGCATCGACGTCACCGCGCAATTCCTCCGCCAGGCCGCGTTAGCACTGGATCTGGCACAGGGACGCTACAATCTCGGACTGTCTTCCATCGTGGAGTTGACTCAGTCTCAATTGAATCTGACCGAGGCTGAAATCGAAAATCTCAGTGCGAAGTACGACTATCAAACTCAGAATTCGGTGCTACAGTACACCATCGGCAACCTGCGATAGCAGCCCATGGGCGGCCATATCAAGCCCTTGTTTCACGAAGAACAGAGCCTTCGTCAACCCCGGCTGCTGATGTTGACCGCCATCCCTCCGGTTGCCATGCTGCTGCTTGCGATCTGGCAAGTAGGCTTGGGCCATCCGTGGGGCAAACAGCCCATGTCGAATGCCGGCATCGTGGGCTGGACCATCTTTCTGTGGCTGATCTATTTCCGGCTTATAACCGTCAAGCTGATTACGGATGTTCTGCCGGGCGAATTGTCGGTAGCTATGCGCGGCCTCTGGCGCTCTTACCGGATATCGTTGGCTGCCGTGCAGTCTGTTCGCATCGTGGCCTACGATCCGGTAGCTGATTGGGGCGGTTATGGCGTCCGGTCCACAGCGCGCGGAAAGGCCTTCATCGCCGGCGGAAATAAAGGCGTGGAACTGGCGTTGAAAAAGGGAGGCGTCGTATTGGTCGGCACACAACGGCCGGACGAACTGGCCCGCGCCCTGGAATGGCAATTACCGAATCCTGGGCAAAAGCATCAGCCTTGACAAAATATCACATTAGACATATTCTTAGTAGTTGATGGACGCCGAGGCAATTAAACGCTCCTTGGGGGGCAGCGGGTTACGGTGCACTCCGCAGCGCTACGCCGTGATGGCATTCTTGATGGAACACAACCGGCATCCCACGGCTGCGGAAATCCTCGAAGCCGTGAATCGCATGGATCCGCGCTCCTCCAGGGCCACAACTTATAAGAATCTCCGGGACTTAGTGCAGGCGGGTTTGGTGCGTGAAGTGGCCGTCGAAGGGCGCGCCGCGCGATTCGATGCCAAAGGCATCCGGCATCACCATTTCATCTGCGACCGCTGCGGCAATGTTGAAGACATCGAGTGGTACGACGTGCCCAAGCCTGCCTCGCGCTCCCTT